>NZ_MIIZ01000111.1:0-26138 GCF_001743005.1 Shigella sp. FC1967
CAAATATTTTTTCTATTGATTCGTTATACTTGAAGGAGTTATGAATCATTAGATATTTCTAGTTTAAAGACATACTAAATGTTCACTTTTGTGATTTTTGGTAAAAATAACAATAAGAGTGCTCAAGGAGCTACTATGAAAAAAAGCAATTTATCATTTCTGTATCATTAGCTACGTTATTTTCTTGCAGGTTGTACTGCTGACGGAAAAATTAATACCTCAAAACTCACTCCAGTTAACTGTGTCGGTGTATTTGACAAAACTAATGAGGATCTAGCTTTCACAGCGAAAGACGACAATGACCGTTTATACAGCCCTAGTAAGCCAATAGACAGTGTCGATGGTTGGATTGACGTGAAAGATATTAGAGGATTGTTGTGTCAGGATGTTATAACTGCTAACGAAGATTAATGATTAAGTAGCATTGGAAATTTGATTGAGTCATTGTTTGAAGTGTTTTTTAGCAATATTGAATTAAGAATTAATGCTTAATAAAAAACCGATGGCTAAATAAATTACCATCGGTTTTTTTTATCACTCTATTTAAAAACAGAGATAAATTACATTCTATCGACTGTTTCGATACCTAAGGTATCTAAACCTTGTTTTAAGGTTCTCGCGGTTAAACGAGCCAGTTTTAAACGGCTTTGACGTGTGTTTTCATCTTCAGCAGATAAGATAGGGCAGTTTTCATAAAAGCCAGAGAAGGTTTGTGCTAGATCGTAAAGATAAGCACACATAACGTGAGGTGTTCCTTCACGAGAAACTTGCATAATAGTCTCATCAAATTGGACTAAACGTAATGCAAGTTGTCTTTCATGAGATTGTGTTAGTGAGATAGGTTGTGTTAACGCATTTTCATCAATTTCTGCACGTTTGAAAATTGAAGCAACACGAGTATAGGCATATTGCATATAAGGTGCCGTATTACCTTCGAAACTCAGCATTAGATCCCAATCAAAGATATAGTCTGTTGTGCGGTTTTTAGATAAATCAGCGTATTTAACAGCACCAATACCCACAACACGAGCAACGTTATTTAATTCCTCTTTATCCATATCTGGATTTTTTTCAGCAATTAATACACGAGCTCTTTCTTCAGCTTCATCGAGTAAGTCGGTTAAACGTATAGTGCCACCAGAACGCGTTTTAAATGGGCGACCATCTTTACCTAACATCATACCGAACATATGGTGTTCAAGTGACATTGAGTCGGGGATGTAGCCAGCTTTACGCACAATTGTCCAAGCTTGCATTAAATGCTGGTGCTGACGAGAGTCGATATAATAAAGTACACGATCAGCATGTAATGTTTCGTGACGGTATTTTGCACAAGCAATATCAGTTGTTGTATATAGGTAACCACCGTCTTTTTTCTGAACGATAACCCCCATAGGTTCGCCTTCCTTGTTTTTATATTCATCAAGGAAAACAACGGTTGCACCTTCACTTTCTACGGCAAGACCTTTTGCTTTCAAATCGGCAACAATACCTGCCAACATGGGGTTATAAAGACTTTCACCCATAATGTCATCTTCGGTTAATGTCACGTTAAGGCGTTGATAAGTCACTTGGTTTTGTTGCATAGTGATATCAACTAATTTACGCCACATTGTACGGCAGTATTCATCACCACTTTGTAATTTTACAACGTAATTACGGGCACGCTCTGCAAATACTTCATCTTCATCATAGTGTTTTTTCGCTTCACGATAGAACGCTTCGAGATCAGATAACGCCATATCAGCGGCGTTTTCATTCTGCTTTTTCTCTAAATACGCAATTAGCATACCAAATTGTGTACCCCAATCACCAAGGTGATTAGCACGAACAACATGATGACCTAAGAAAGATAAAGTACGTGCACTTGCATCGCCAATAATGGTCGAACGTAAGTGACCAACGTGCATCTGTTTTGCAACGTTTGGAGATGAATAGTCGATAACAATAGTCTGAGGTTCAACGGGTGTTACGTTTAGATGTTCATCTGCTAATGCGTATTCAGCTTGCTTTGCAACCCATTGTGGAGATAAAAAGATATTGATAAAACCTGGACCTGCGATTTCAACTTTATCTGCAATATCCGTAATATCGAGCTTTTCTAGGATCTTTTCTGCGAGTTGTCGGGGTGGGATCCCCATTTTTTTTGCAGCTCCCATGACACCATTTGCCTGATAGTCACCAAATTGTACTTTGGCTGACTGACGGACAAGAGGTTCGCTATCAGCGGGTGCACCAGCAGCACACATTGCCACACTGATTTTTTCTGAAAGAAAAGCCTGAATATTCACCGGGTTACCTTAAATTATTGAGAAAATAAAACCTGACGACAAAAGTCTGACAGGTTTCTTATAAAGAATTAGGATTAACCTTGAATTTATAACATATTCCGGCTAGAACATGCTACCATCTCGGGCTTATCTTTAAGGTTTTTTCTCTGTTTTTTCATTAAGGTTATTCAAAATGGTGTTATTTTCTTCAGTTTCTCAATTAAATGATTTAACTCACGAGCTTTCTTTGTTTGAAGAAAATATGACGCTATTTGCTGAGAGTTTGGGTATAGATTTATCCGCCTATTTGACTGATCATGTATCGTTACGTTGTCACGATTTAGTGTTAGCGGAGCAGTGGCGAACAGGATTAAGCCAATGTGGAAAGTGTATTTCTGATAATGTCATTAATGGGCGCCCAATATATCTATTTCACTTAGAAACGCCATTAATTATTTTAAACCAACCTGTTTCAATGGTTGAATTGCCTTTTCCTACGAACAAAAAATATGAATACCAAGGTTGGGAGCATATTGAACAAGTGATCACTGTTGAACCTACGGATCTAGTGAATAAAGTCATGTCTTTTTTACCTCAAACGTTACCTGAGGGTGTTAGCTTAAAAATTAGCGAACCTAAAGGTGAGAAAGAGCGTTTACCTAATCCAACGGTGGCTATTTCTAATGGAAAAGTGACCGTAAAGTATCATCCTTATTCGTTACTTGAAATCGTTGAAAGTGAGTGTTGAACGACACTTTAAGAAAATAGTTTGCTTGTGTCAGCACAAAATTCTGATAACAGAATTGAATGAGTAACGAGATTCGACAACTATTGTTAGCAATCGCTGAGAAATGATATTTATTTTCTGATTACTTTCTTTATTAAGGATGGAGAGGGATGATATGGCTACATTGGAGATTTGTTGTTTTGGCGCTGAATGTGCGTTGGTAGCAGAACGAGCAGGCGCAGATAGAATAGAGCTGTGCACGAGTCCGGCAGAAGGTGGTATTACACCAAGCTTTGGAATGCTACGACAAGTCAGAGATCTGGTTCGTATTCCCGTTCATCCTATCGTTCGCCCCCGTGGTGGTGATTTTTGTTATACACAAGCTGATTTTTCAGCAATGAAAAATGATATTAGTTTGATCCGCGATATGGGATTTTCAGGTGCCGTTGTTGGTCTTTTAAATGAAGAAGGGCATATTGATTTGCCTAAAATGGAAATTTTAATGGAGCTTGCAGGTCCATTAGCCATTACGTTCCATCGTGCTTTTGATATGTGCATTAATCCATTATTAGCGCTGGAACAACTGACTCAACTCGGTGTTTCTCGTATTTTAACGTCAGGACAGCAGGCAAATGCAGAACTAGGTTTGCCATTATTACGAACGTTAAATGAAAAAACACAAGGCCCTATAATTATGGCTGGAGCGGGTGTAAGGCTCAGTAATATCCAAAAATTCCTCGATGTAGGATTAAAAGAAATACACAGTTCAGCAGGAAAACAGGCACCTTCAACCATGATTTATCGTAAAGCGGGTGTAACGATGAGCTCTGACAGTGAGGTGGATGAATTTACACATTACTGCGTGGATGAAGATACTGTTGAAGCGATGAAAGATATTATGAGTATTCATGCGCCATTAGCATCTTGATTGCACGGCTACAATAGCCTAGAACTGCGCCTTTTGTGGCGCAGTTTTTTATATAGTCTTGTCTAATAACAGCGTATGAGTAATACCACAACGTTTAACAAAAGCTTCATCATGCGAAACCAGTAACAATGTGCCTTGGTATTCAATAAGTAGATTTTCCAATAGTTGTTTGGATTCGATATCAAGGTGATTATCTGGCTCATCAAGTAATAATACAGCAGGGGGTTTGGGGCTATGTGTTAACGCTAATAACGTTGCTTTTAATTGCTCACCGCCACTGAGTTTTTCAAGTGGTAGTAACGATTTATCACCTCTAATTCTCAACATTCCAAGACGTGTTCGCCATTGTTCGACAGAAATCGCCGGTTGATATTGATGGAGTGCTTGTGCAACCGGTAACGTTTTATCAAGTAAAGCAAGATGTTGATCAAGATAACAATAGTTTTTATTGAGACGAAATTCACCAGAAAGTGGTGCAACGTGTTCGATCAAACATTTTAATAGTGTGGATTTTCCGCACCCATTTTTACCTTTTATATGCCAATGCTCATTGCCGTAGGCTGAAAATGAAATAGGGTGCTGAAAGCCATACGGAAGCTGAAGATTATTAACAAATACATTTAAACGATGACCATCGCTTTGGTAGTCCAAGACCATTTTTTGCTGATGAATATGTGTTTTTTCCTCATCAACGCTTTGTTTTTGTGATTGCATCTCATCGATTACGCGCTGATGTCGCTTAGCAACTGCTGATTGTCGTTGTTCCGCTCGATTGGTTTGCATATCTAATAAAAGTAAGCTTTGAGAGCCACTTTGCCTAAGTGATTCGCCTTGTCGTTTCCGTTGTGCTGCTTTTTGTAATGTTGCTTGTTGCTGGCGTTTCTCATTTTTGATTTGGCTATTTAGTCGCTCACTTGCGGCTTCCAATGATGCTATTTCTGCACTTTTTTGAGTCTCATATAACGTATAATTTCCACCATATTCAGATAAACCTTTCTCACTTAATTCAAAAATGGTATCCACATACGAGAGTAAGTTTCGATTGTGACTTATCATAAGAGAGCCCGCTTTATGCTGAGCTAATTGTTTTATTAACCACTGCTGCCCTTGATAATCAAGATGGTTATCTGGCTCATCTAGCAGTAAAAAACTATTCTCGCATAAAAAAGCGCGACAAAGTGCTAAACGTGTTTGTTCTCCACCGCTTAGATTGGCAATAGGGGTATCTAATGCGACAGGAAGTTGTGCTGAATCTAATATATTCTGCCACATGGCCGGAAGTTGCCATTTACCATCGAGTAACTCAATATCTTCTAATGTAGCAATACCCGCATCAACACGTTGGAATGCTTGGTTAATTTTATGAATACCTAATGCTTGAGCAAGTGTATCGCCTTGTAGTCGTGTTAATTGATCAACATGAACAAAAGGCATATTCCAATTAACTTGACCTGAAGTCGGTAATATTTTTTGCGCTAATAATCTTAATAGTACGGATTTCCCTTTACCATTGGCGCCGATTAATGCATTTTGCTGGCAAGTCAGTGAGCGAGTTAATGGCGGAAAAAGCGTTCCTTGATTAAATTCAATAGTCAGTTGTGAAAAGTGACAGGCTATTGTCATAGTAATACCTCCTAAGTGAAATAGGTGGCAGACAGCCGAGATCTTTTTCTAGATGCGACGAAATAAATTATTGTCTGCCAGTAACAGAAAATGAATACCCCAAAAGGTATATGAGAAATTTTCTGGCAGAATTTAATTCATCGTAGGGAAGTGCCTTCTTAAAAAGAGAAATAATCAGTGTGGTAACGCACGTATTTAAACATGAATAAAGATGAACAACAAGTGTTCTATTTTAGAATGATTGTTCTGTATTTATTTTGGTTGTTTTAGTTTTTGTATTACACGCTGATAAATAGGGATTACACTATTTATCGTAATAAAAACCAAAGGAATACCATAGAATAATGTGCCGTAAGCCATACCAACATGTGGAACATTAAAATAGTCGCTGTGCTGTGGAATTAAATAAAGATAGTTAATTTCATTTAAATATTGTGGCGTTAACCCACCATAAGGGACTAAGAACTTAAATATCATGACAGAAAAAAAGGCATAGCATAAAAATTTAACACTAAGAGTGCAGAATAGAATAAGTTTTTCCCCATCTCTTCTTTAGTTTTTATTTGGTAACCATTGATAATTCGATTGGCAACAATCACAGCATAGAGCCAAATAATCAGGTTTTCATCCCCCCATAATCATGCTATTGATAATAAGCGCAAATATTCCATAAAAGGGAATAAGAGCAAAAACAAGTTTCGTTCGAGCAAATGCAGCCATAAAAAACGCCGGAATGTACAAGAATAAACTCAAATAAAAATAAAACCGTTAGATTATAAATGGTTTGAACTGAGAAATGTTCAGGAAACCACCAAACAGTAATAATAAAAGCGATATATAAAAGTTGTGTGGCATAGTCAAATAATGAAAAAAAGAGGTGTACTCCTCGTTGTAATGGCGTTAATGGAAGGTGTTTTGCTGATGTGGTTTCGACAAAGGACGAGAAAATAGGATCATCATATTGCTGACGCTTATTTTTTTGTAAAAGCGCGTGTTGTTTTTTTCGTGTTATTTCTTTTTGAGTAGCAACTTTGCTCTTTGATGCCTTTGCCATAGATTTCTTTAATCGTTCATCTGCAAATAAGAGGACGTATAAGGTATTTTTAATAAAAAACAAGATGAATATTATGAAAGAAAGGGATATTAAATAACTTGATATCCCTTTAGAACTCAATAAAAAAAACTAAGGCTTAGTGGCAATTAATATTGCACGTTTAGGTGCGGGATAACCTTCAACGGTTTTGGTTTTATCATCAGCATCTAAGAATGCATCTAATGAATCAGTGACCATCCAATCGGTTTTACGTTGCTCATCAAGAGAGGTCGTATTTTCATCGACAATACGTACATTTTTAAAACCACATTTTTCTAGCCAAACTTTTAGCATTTTGGCAGATGGAATAAAATATACGTTACGCATTTGTGCATAACGTTCACCTGGGATCAGGCATTGGAATTCATCACCATCAACAACAAGGCTTTCTAAGACTAATTCACCACCAGAAACTAATTGGTTCTTTAATTGCCATAAATGATCAAGGGGGGAACGGCGATGATAAAGTACACCCATCGAGAATACAGTATCAAAGGCATTTAATTCAGGCATTTGCTCAATACCCACAGGGATTAAATGTGCGCGTTGGTCATTACCTAATAATTTTCTGACCGCTTCAAATTGGCATAAGAAAAGTTGAGTCGGGTCGATCCCGACAACAAATTCTGCGCCTTCTCCTAACATTCGCCACATATGATAGCCACTACCACAACCAACATCTAATACCAAACGGCCTTCAAGCGGTGAAAGATGAGGTAAAACACGATCCCATTTCCAATCAGAACGCCATTCCGTATCGATATTAACGCCATAAAGTGAAAATGGACCTTTACGCCATGGCATTAAATTTTTTAAAACGTTGCTTAATCCCAGTTGCTCGCCTGTGCTTAATGCTGGAGTATGCTGAGCAGTCACTCCATTTTTCAAATCAAGCTCAGTGGGTGTAATTTCAGGTAAACCCTCAAGCATTCTTTCCCATGAGGAAAAGTGACCGTGTAACGCATTTGAACGCCATTCTGATAATTGGGCAGGCAATGTATCTAACCAATGAAATAAGCGCTCATCCTGCGCAATAAGTTGATAAAACGCGCCAAAATTAATCATTCATTGTTGCCTTTAATCGCTAAAAGAGAGCCGAAATTAAAACATTGGAACCAAACTTCCGTATGTGGGAAACCTGCGTTATGTAAACGAGTTTTATGCGTTTCAACAGAATCAGTCAGCATAACATTTTCTAACATACTCCGTTTTTGACTAATTTCTAATTCGCTGTAACCGTTAGCTCGCTTGAAATCATGATGCATATTGAATAGCAACTCACCAATTTCTTTATCTTCAAAACTGAATTTTTCAGAAAGCACTAACACGCCACCAGGATTAAGGCCTTGGTAAATTCGGTTTAAGAGTATTTGGCGATCGTTCGGTGCTAAGAATTGTAAGGTAAAATTAAGCACGACCATTGAAGCATTATTAATTTCGATATCAAGAATATCACCTTCAATAATCTCAACGGGTGTATCAGCTTTATAGGCATCAATATGGCGCTGACAGCGTTCTACCATGGCGGGTGAATTATCAACACCAATAATTTTACAGCCAGTAGCATCAATATTACGACGCATGGAAAGGGTTGCTGCGCCTAAAGAACAACCTAAATCATAGACTTGGCTATTGGGCGTAACAAAGCGACCTGCAAGCATACCAATCATGGAGATGATATTAGAGTAACCGGGAACTGAGCGTTTTATCATATCAGGAAATACTTCAGCGACTTTTTCATCAAAGCGCCAGTCACCAAGATTAGCAATAGGTGTCGCAAATAAGCTGTCTTGTTGTGATGATTTTGAATTCGACATAACTAAAATAGGTTTAAGGAATAAAAGAAGCGAGTATTCTATCAGAAGCGACGGTGCTCACAAAGTTGCATTATTTAGAAAGAATTGGGAAAAAATAAATAAACCTTTTTGATACCTTGCCGTTATTAGACACAACAGCAAGGATGTCGATTTTGATCATGGATGATCATGTTATTCCTGCGAGGACTTAGTAATAAAAGGAAAAGATTTGTATCCAAGGAAGGAAATAAATATTAGCAATGATCATCAATAGCATTGATAAATAAGTGGCTGCCATGCCTGAACGACGCCAGCGAAGTTCACGGTGTTTTAACCCATAAGAGTGTAAAAAGCGACCTGCGATTAAAATTGAGCCACAGATGTGTACCATCCAAACAAAAGCACCATTCATTTCCATGACCAGTAATAAGATCATCGAAATCGGAATATATTCTACCGCATTGCCGTGAACACGGATGGCTGTTTGTAATTCATAAAAGCCACCATCGCCATAAGCAACTCGATATTGTGTTCTGAGTTTTACAACATTGAGGGATAATTTAATCAATAATAGTGCGCCCAGTATGATATAAAGCGAGCTAACCATCTTTTCTCCATTGCCAAAGCCAAAAAACGGCGAATTTAATGATAAACCTCAAAGCGACTTCTGTCGCTATAAATAATTATTATTAATTAATTGTTTGGGGATTAGCAAATCCTTGAAAAGATGTATCATATAATCTAGGTCTATACTCTTATCTCCGGGAAGAATTTTCGTTATAATGTCTGCCTTTTTTTTTGACACTACTCGAAAAAGACTATTGCCAAAATTTCCGCAGCAGAAAGCACAACAAGCTGAGTAAAAGGATATTGTATGCGTACTAATTATTGTGGGCAGTTGAATAGCGCCCATGTGGGCCAAAAAGTGACTCTTTGTGGTTGGGTTAACCGTCGCCGTGACTTAGGTGGACTTATCTTTATTGATATGCGAGATCGTGAAGGTATTGTTCAGGTCTTCTTTGACCCAGAGCAGAAAGAGGCATTTTCTCAGGCTTCAGAACTGCGTAATGAATTTTGTATTCAAGTCACAGGAACAGTACGCGCTCGTCCTGATAGCCAAGTTAATAAAAATATGGCAACAGGTGAAATTGAGTTAGCGGCAGAATCTCTGTCTATTTTTAACCGTTCAGAGCCATTACCGTTAGATAGTAATCAAACAAATACGGAAGAGCGTCGTTTAACTTATCGTTATTTAGACCTGCGTCGCCCTGAAATGGCTGAACGCTTAAAAACCCGTGCTAAAATTACAAGCTTTGTTCGCCGTTTTATGGATGGTGAAGGTTTCCTTGACGTTGAAACGCCAATGTTGACAAAAGCGACACCAGAAGGTGCGCGTGACTATTTAGTACCAAGTCGTGTACATAAAGGTAAATTCTACGCATTACCACAATCACCACAGCTTTTTAAACAGCTGTTAATGATGTCGGGTTTTGATCGTTACTATCAAATCGTAAAATGTTTCCGTGATGAAGACTTACGTGCTGACCGTCAGCCTGAATTCACACAAATCGATGTTGAAACCTCTTTCATGAGTGCAGACCAAGTGCGCGAAGTCATGGAGCGTATGATCCATGCATTATGGTTAGATATTCTTAATGTCGATTTAGGTGCGTTCCCAGTAATGACTTTTGCTGAAGCCATGCGTCGTTATGGTTCAGACAAACCCGATTTACGTAACCCAATGGAACTGAAAGACATTGCTGATTTAGTCAAAGATGTTGAGTTCAGTGTATTTGCACAAGCGGCTAATGATGAAAAATGTCGTGTTATCGCATTGCGTGTACCAGGCGGCGCATCATTAACGCGTAAAAATATTGACGAATATACACAGTTCGTTGGTATCTACGGCGCTAAAGGTCTTGCGTGGATGAAAGTCAACGAAAGTGCGAAAGGCATTGAAGGTGTACAAAGCCCAATCGCTAAATTCTTGACTAACGATGTTGTTAACTCAATTTTAGAAACAACAGGCGCAACAGATGGTGATTTAATCTTCTTTGGTGCGGGTCGTAAAGGCACAATCAGTGATGCGATGGGGGCTCTGCGTTTGAAAGTCGGTCGTGATCTTGAGCTGACAGACTTAAACGCATGGAAACCATTATGGGTTATCGACTTCCCAATGTTTGAAGAAGATGAAGAAACGGGGGGCTTAAGTGCAATGCACCATCCATTTACTTCACCAAAAGACCTATCACCTGCTGAGTTAACAGCACATCCAGTAGGTGCGGTAGCCAATGCGTATGATATGGTTATCAATGGTTATGAAGTGGGTGGTGGTTCAGTGCGTATTCACCGTAATGAAATGCAACAAGCGGTATTTAGCATTTTAGGTATTACGCCTGATGAGCAACAAGAAAAATTTGGCTTCTTATTAGATGCACTTAAATTTGGTACTCCACCACATGCAGGTTTAGCATTTGGTTTAGACCGTTTAGTGATGTTGTTAACTGGTACTGATAACATTCGTGATGTTATTGCGTTCCCTAAAACAACCGCAGCTGCGTGTTTAATGACAAATGCACCAAGCTTTGCTAATGAAGATGCTTTAAAAGAGTTAGCAATTGCAGTGACTCAAAAAGAAGTTAGCGAAGATAACGAGTAAAAGATGAAATATAAGCGCCCGATATCCGTTTTAGTTGTTATTTATGCAAAAGAGACCAAACGGGTGCTTATGCTTAAGCGTCGAGATGATCCTGATTTTTGGCAATCTGTAACCGGTAGCTTAGAAGCAGACGAAACGCCATTTCAAACGGCGTTACGTGAAGTGCAAGAAGAAGTTGGAATTGATATCATAAAAGAAAATCTTGAGCTGGTGGATTGCCATCGCTCAGTTCTTTTTGAAATTTTTGCACATTTTCGGCATCGTTATGCACCTGATGTGACACATTGTCAGGAACATTGGTTTACATTAGCACTGCCCGCGGAGCGAGAACTTGTGCTAACTGAGCATTCGCAATACCAATGGCTAGACGCACCACTGGCGGCAAAATTAACAAAATCCGCCAGTAATCAACAAGCGATTGAAGAATTTGTTATTTAATGATTAGACCACGTTTGGAGATATTTTCATGGCAGGTCATAGTAAATGGGCCAATACAAAACACCGTAAAGCAGCGCAAGATGCGAAACGCGGTAAAATTTTCACTAAAATCATCCGTGAATTAGTTACAGCAGCACGTTTAGGTGGTGGTGATCCTGCAACTAACCCGCGTTTACGTGCGGCAGTTGATAAAGCATTATCAAACAACATGACTCGTGACACCTTAAACCGTGCGATTGCACGCGGTGTGGGTAATGATGAAAATGATAATATGGAAACTATCATCTATGAAGGTTATGGTCCTGCGGGTACTGCTGTGATGGTTGAATGCTTAAGTGATAATCGTAACCGTACTGTTTCCGATGTTCGCCATGCATTTACCAAAACTGGTGGTAACTTAGGAACAGATGGTTCTGTCTCTTATCTGTTTACTAAAAAAGGTGTCATTTCTTACGCACCGGGCGTTGATGAAGATGCTGTTATGGAAGCGGCATTAGAAGCGGGTGCGGATGACGTTGAAACTTATGATGATGGTGCTATTGATGTTTACACGACACCAGAATCGTTTGGTGAAGTAAAAGATGCAATGGATGCAGCGGGTTTTGTTGCTGAATCAGCAGAAGTTTCAATGATCCCATCGACTAAAGCAGAATTAGATATTGAAACAGCACCTAAATTAATGCGTCTTATCGATATGCTAGAAGACAGTGATGACGTACAAGAAGTGTATCACAATGGTGATATCTCGGATGAAGTTGCAAAACAACTGGAAGATATCCTGTAATCGTTCTAGCGATTATCGAAAATAACAGTGCTGACTGCTGTTATTAAAAGTGCGAAGAGAAGAGCAGCGCAGCTTTTTTTGCTCTTTTCTCTCGCCATCGACCATATCGGCAACAGGAATTGATATGGCTATCATTCTCGGTATAGACCCCGGTTCACGTGTTACAGGCTATGGTGTAATTCGACAGCAAGGGCGACAACTTATCTATTTGGGAAGTGGTTGTATTCGCACACAAGTTCCCGACCTTCCTAATCGACTTAAACGTATTTATGCGGGTGTTAGTGAAATCATTACTCAATTTTCACCCGATGTGTTTGCGGTTGAACAAGTATTTATGGCTAAAAATGCTGATTCTGCACTCAAGCTTGGACAAGCGCGTGGTGTAGCAATACTTGCCGCAGTTAATAATGATCTTCCTGTTTTTGAATATGCGGCGCGTCAAGTGAAACAGACTGTTGTAGGAACGGGAGCTGCTGAAAAAAGCCAAGTGCAACATATGGTGCGTTCAATATTAAAATTATCTGCGGCTCCACAATCGGATGCTGCTGATGCATTGGCAATTGCGATTACACATTGTCATTTTAACCAAAATTTATTACGTGTAGGTGATCCGCGCTTAGTATTAACGCGAGGTCGGTTAAGATAAGTTGTTATCTTAGTAAATGTCTTTGGTTTTTCACAGGCTGGATATACGTCCAGCTTTTTTTATGTTATAAACTTGACGTAATTATTTTTGCGGAGGCATTAGGGTGATAGGTCGTATCAGAGGAATTATTCTTGAAAAACAGCCACCAGTGGTGCTGATCGAGGCAGGTAATGGCGTAGGTTATGAAATCAATATGCCAATGACCTGTTTTTATGAATTGCCTGATATTGGTCAAGAAGCCATTATCTATACGCAATTTATCGTACGTGAAGATGCACAATTACTTTATGGTTTTAATCAAAAACAAGAGCGCGCACTTTTTCGTGAATTAATTAAAGTCAATGGTGTAGGACCTAAACTTGCTTTAGCTATTCTATCTGGCATGTCTGCTCGCCAATTTGTGACGGCTATTGAAAATGAATCTATCACGTCATTAGTAAAATTACCGGGTGTAGGTAAGAAAACAGCTGAGCGTTTGGTTGTTGAAATGAAAGATCGTTTTAAAGGTCTTAATGGTGATTTATTTGAAAATAATGATATCGAGTTACCAGAAAGTACTTCTCCTAAAGCGCCAAAAGCGGCTGATATTGAAGCCGAAGCTTCTGCTGCATTAATCGCATTAGGCTATAAACCACAAGAAGCTGCAAAAATGATCAGTAAAGTGGCAAAACTGGGTACAGATAGCGAAACGCTTATCAAAGAAGCGTTGCGTGCGGCTATTTAGGAGTAACACATTGTGATTGAAGCAGATCGCCTGATTTCAGCAGAAATTCAACAACCTGAAGAAGAAATTATTGATAGGGCTATTCGTCCTAAATCTCTTGCCGAATATGTCGGACAACCGCAAGTTCGAGAACAAATGGAGATTTTTATTCAGGCGGCTAAATTGCGTCAAGATGCGCTCGATCATTTGCTTATCTTTGGACCTCCTGGATTAGGTAAAACCACATTGGCAAATATCATTGCGAATGAAATGGGGGTTAATTTACGTACGACATCAGGCCCTGTACTTGAAAAAGCAGGCGATCTCGCCGCGATGCTAACTAACCTTGAGCCTCATGACGTATTATTTATTGATGAAATCCATCGTCTTTCACCGGTTGTTGAAGAAATTCTTTACCCAGCAATGGAAGATTATCAACTTGATATTATGATTGGTGAAGGGCCTGCGGCTCGTTCAATTAAAATTGATTTACCTCCATTTACCTTAGTGGGGGCAACCACAAGAGCGGGCTCTTTAACCTCACCATTGCGTGACCGCTTTGGTATTGTTCAACGTCTTGAGTTTTATAATGTTGACGATCTACAACACATTGTGTCTCGTAGTGCCAGTTTTATGGGATTAGAGATGACAGATGAGGGTGCTCGTCAAATCGCAATGCGTTCACGAGGCACTCCACGTATTACTAACCGATTATTGCGCCGAGTGAGAGACTTTGCTCAAGTAAAAGGCAATGGTGCTATTGATGAAGAGATTGCATCTAAAGCGCTTGATATGTTGAATGTAGATGCAGCAGGTTTTGATTATTTAGATCGTAAACTCCTTTTTGCCATCATTGATAAATTTATGGGTGGCCCAGTAGGACTAGATAACCTTGCGGCAGCTATTGGTGAAGAGCGTGAAACCATAGAAGATGTATTAGAGCCTTATTTAATTCAGCAAGGTTTTATTCAGCGCACACCACGAGGTCGTGTTGCCACTAATCATGCTTATCGTCATTTTAATCGTATTGTTGAAGAGCCTTAAAATTGGTATCGGATGAGGTTGAAGGTGATTTAAATGATAGAACTGACACAAGGTAATCTTTTACATGCAAACACTGAGGCAATTGTCAATGCTGTCAATTGTGTTGGTGTCATGGGGCGCGGTATTGCCTTACAGTTTAAAAAAGCATGGCCTGATAATTTTAAAGCTTATGCTCTAGCATGCAAAAATAAAGAACTGACACCGGGTGTGATGTTTATTTATGAAATAAAAAAAGCGACTAATCCCCGTTTTATTGTCAACTTCCCGACTAAACGACACTGGCGAAATGCAAGTTGCATTGAAGATATTGAAGCTGGATTAATTACACTGGTTGATGAAATTAAACAGCGCAAGATTAAGTCTATTGCTATTCCACCTTTAGGGGGGCGGGTTTAGGTGGCTTAGAATGGTCTATGGTGTATGAAAAAAATTAAAAGCGCAATGGAACCCTTAACGGATGTTCATGTGCTAATTTATTCTCCTATAGACGAAACAGAATTAAGTAAAAAATAGAAATATCAATGTTCAGATATTCAATTGAATAAAGATAAAAATAAACCCCAATAACATAGTGTTGTTGGGGTTTATTTTTATTTCGTTATCTATCTAACGTGCTGGAAATATTACTGTTTAGCCGGTGCAAATAAACTCAAGATAAACAGGCAACTCGCCGCTAAAACTACAGACGGGCCAGCAGGGGTATCATAAAAAGCAGAGAAGGTTAAACCGCCTGTAATTGCCAACATACCAACAGCAATTGCAATTAATGCCATTTGCTCTGGAGAACGAGCAAAACGACGTGCCGTTGCCGCAGGGATGATGAGTAAAGACGTAATGATCAACGCGCCGACAAACTTCATGGCTAAACCAATGGTTAATGCAGTGATCATCATTAGCTTTAAGCGTTCTCGCTGAATATTTACACCATCAACAAATGCCATATCTTGATTAATTGTCATGGAGAGCAGTGGGCGCCATGAACGAATAATCACAAATAGAACAATCACAACACCAATAAAAATACTGATAACATCTTGATAGTTTACAGACAGTAAATCACCAAACAGATAAGCCATTAAATCGACACGTACATTCGACATTAAACTCACAACCACAAGCCCTAAAGAGAGCGCACTGTGTGCCATGATCCCTAAAAGAGTATCAACAGAAAGTTGAGGTTTTAACTCTAACCAGACCAATAAAATGGCGAGAAGAAGCGTGACTGCAATAACAGCATAAAAAGGCTCGATATTAAACAGCAAACCAAAAGCAACACCCAGTAGTGAAGCGTGCGCTAAGGTATCACCAAAATAAGACATACGACGCCAAACGACAAAAGAGCCCAAAGGGCCCGCCGCCATTGCTAAGAGCATACCGGCAATCCAACCCGGTAACAGCAACTCAATCATGACGACACTCCTTACTATGTTGGTGATGATGACGATAAATACCCAGTTGCTCAGCACCACGACTTCCAAACATGGCAATAAATTCAGGGTGAGATGAAACAACATCAGGTGTGCCCGAACAGCAAATATGACCATTTAAACAGAGGACTTCATCTGTTTTTGCCATTACAAGATGAAGATCATGAGAAACCATCAATATGGCACAACCTAATTCATGACGTAGCTGATTAATTAAATCATAAAGTGCTAATTGACCATTAACATCAACACCTTGAGTCGGCTCATCTAAGACTAAAAGCTGAGGTCGATTAAGTAAGGCCCTTGCTAATAATACACGTTGTGTCTCACCACCAGAAAGTTTCTGCATAGGCTGATTGATTAATTTAGCCGCATTAACGCGTTCTAAAGCAGGGAGAATATCTCTATCATGAACACCTGGTTTTAGTGTCATAAACCGTTTAACGGTGAGTGGCATGGTGGGATCGAGATAAAGTTTTTGTGGCACATAACCCACTCGTAACGCATTTTGACGTTCAACTTTTCCAGAGGTTGGATGTAATAAACCAAGAACTAAACGGATAACCGTGGATTTACCCGCACCATTAGGGCCAAGTAAAGTAAGAATACGGCCTGCTTTTAAATCAAAAGAGATATCTTTTAAAATTTCTCTTTCACCAAAAGAAACAGAAACCGATTTTAAACAAATCAAGTCAGACATAAAATTAGCACTTGCAGAATCATTGAAACGTTATAATATAACATTTCCAATGATGATTCACGAGAATTCTTCCTATGTTACATAAAAACAACAAATTTGCGCATCGTTTTTTATTGAAATCATTTTTAACGACAGCGATGATAAGCTCATTCACTGCTTCAGTGCAGGCTGATGTCGTCGTTTCCATTAGACCAATAGGATTTATTGCTGCGGCTATCGCTGATGGAGTAACACCAACAGAGGTTTTATTACCAGATGGGGCATCTCCACACGATTATGCATTAAAACCCTCGGATTTGAAGAAAATCACTTCCGCCGACCTGATGGTATGGGTTGGACCTAATATGGAAGTATTTTTAGATAAGCCATTAAACAGACTTACTGACAATCATAAGTTGGCTTTAGCGGAAACTGACGAAATAAAGTCACTTTTATTGAAAGATGATGATGACAATGTCCATAAACATGAGGAAAATCACGAACATCATTCTCACGGTGATTATAATATGCACATCTGGTTATCACCAGAGATTGCGTTGTCGTCTGCAAAACAGATCCATGAAAGGTTAATTATGCTCTATCCAGATAAAAAAAGAACTTCTGGACGTAAACCTAGGTAAATTCAGCGAACAACTCAAGCAAACTGATAAAAATCTTGTTAATATTCTGTCGCCTGTGAGAAATAAGGGTTATTTTGTCTTTCATGATGCTTATGGCTACTTCGAAAAACATTATAATTTAAAGCCGTTAGGTCATTTTACGATCAACCCTGAAATACAGCCGGGTGCGCAGAAATTACATCAAATACGAACACAGTTGGTTGAGCAAAAAGCAACCTGCATTTTTGCTGAGCCACAATTTAGGCCGACAGTAATAGAAACAGTGGCGAAAGGCACTGGGGTTAAAATGGGTGTATTAGACCCCCTAGGAAGTGGGATTGCACTGACTCAAGAGAGTTATACAAAATTCCTTACCCAACTAGCTAACCAATATGCGAGCTGCCTGAATGAAACACAATAAGGAATTAAGAAAGTGCAGCAGAAGAAATCCATTGCACAGGTATATTTAAGTTTACCACTCCCACATAAGATCATGCTCGGTTCGTTAACTGCTGCAACACTGGCCGTCGCAATTTGGCGACCAGTGGTTCTTCAAAACGAGCAAAACCGAGAAGTCCCTGTCAGCATTCAAATGCCTTCAACAGTACAAAGTGAAAATACGGATGACATTATTACTGACAGTAGTGATCAACTCACTGATGAAGGTTTAGTCGATGCTGATGATAGCTCAGATACAAGCATCGCAGTTGCCCAAGTCCCTCATACTTATATTGTCTCTAGTGGTGATTCACTAAGTTCAATACTAACACAGTTTGGTATTGATTCTGCTGATATCGCGACCATCTCTAATCAAAATAAAGATCTTAGAAACCTTAAAATCGGGCAGCCTATTAGTTGGGAACTTGATGATAATGGGTTGCTAAAAGAGCTAAGTTGGGGTGTTTCTCGCCGTGAAACGCGTGTTTATACCCGTACAGAAACGGGTTTTAATGAGACAAAAACGTTTCAAAAAGGTGAGTGGAAAAACAGTGTTACCACCGGTGTTATTCGTGGCAGTTTCTCTGTTAGTGCAACGAATGCAGGTTTAACGAATTCAGAAGCCCGTGCAGTGACTAAAGCATTGCAATGGCAAGTAGACTTTAAAAAATTACAAAGTGGTGATCAGTTTGCCGCACTTTTTTCTCGTGAAGTGCTGGATGGTCGTACAGAGCAGAGTGAACTGATTGGTGTGCGTTTACGTAGCGCAGGCAAAGATTATTATGCTTTCCTTGCGGAAGACGGTCGTTTTTATGATAGTCAAGCTGGTGGGTTAGAACGTGGATTTATGCGATTCCCAACGGTGAAACAGTTTAGAGTTTCCTCTCAATTTAACCCTCGTCGTATTAACCCTGTTACAGGCCGTTTAGCCGCTCATAAAGGAGTCGACTTTGCTATGCCAGTAGGCACTCCTGTATTAGCAACAGGAGATGGTGAAGTTATCGTGGCAAAATACAGTGGTGCCGCAGGTAACTTTATAGCTATTCGCCACGGTAGCCAATACACAACACGTTATATGCACTTACGTCAGTTACTTGTAAAACCAGGACAACGAGTTAAGCGTGGGGATAGAATTGCGTTATCAGGGAATACAGGACGCTCTACGGGGCCTCATTTGCACTATGAACTGTGGATCAACCAACAAGCAGTTAATCCACTAACGGCAACATTACCTCGTGCTGACGGTTTAACGGGTAAAGACAAACAAGAATATCTTGCCAAAGTAAAAGAGATTAAACCTCAATTAGTGCTAGCTGATTGACAATAAACACGATTTTAAAGACATAAAAGCGGATGATTGTTATCATCCGTTTTTGTTTTAATATTTTTTACACCCATTTGGGATATCAGTTCAGAGAGTTATCTGATGAATAAAGAAAAAGATACAGATAGCAAAGCGGGTTATGTACCCACTTTTCACCGCGCATATTTGCATCCTCGTCATTGGGGAACATGGTTAGGTGCAGGTGTATTAAGTGCATTAGCTTATATGCCAGTAAAATGGCGAGATCCCTTTCTTGCTTCTATTGGTCGTTTTGTTGGGCGTAAAGCGAAAAGTGCAAGACGTCGTGCAGATATCAACTTGAGATACTGTTTTCCAACATGGAATAAAACACAACGTGAAAATGTCCTCGACAGTATGTTTGAAACGGCGCCTCAATCTTTTGTGATGTTAGCAGAGCTTTGCTTAAGAGGCCCTGATCGTATATTAAAACGTACCTCTTGGCAGGGATTAGACATTATTGAGCGTTTTAAAGCGCAAGGTCGTAATGTGATTTTTATGGTGCCTCATGGTTGGGCAGTTGATATTCCGGCAATGCTATTAGCATCAACTGGCCAAAAAATGGCAGCGATGTTTCATCACCAAAAAGATCCCGTTGCTGATTATTTATGGAATAAAGCACGTCATCATTTTGATGGTCGATTACATTCACGCGAAGCAGGCATTAAGCCTTTTATTTCTTCTGTGCGACAAGGTTACTGGGGTTATTATCTACCAGATCAAGATCATGGCGCAGAACATAGCCAATTTGTGGATTTTTTCGGTACCTATAAAGCGACATTACCTGCGATAGGGCGGTTAATGAAAGTATGTCGAGCGGCTATCGTACCGTTATTCCCAGTGTATTGTCATAAAACACATCAGCTTAGTATTATTGTTCGTGAACCCATGGATGATATTGAAGACAAAGATGATGCATACATTGCACGTAGAATGAATGAAGAGTTAGAAGCATTAGTGACACCAACGCCAGAGCAATATACGTGGATCTTAAAATTATTGAAAACACGTAAAGAGGGCGAAATAGAGCCTTATGCGAAAGAGAATATTCTGGACTAGTTTTTGCACTAAAAATAAGGAAATAAAAAATGGGCACTTTATTAAGTGCCCGTTTTGTTATTAAGATTTAGGATTTGGTGTTATTCAACAGTCAGAATACGACATGTATTGGTACTACCGACGGTACCCATTAGGTCACCTTGAGTGACTAACACTAAATCACCAGAAACTAAGAAACCTTTATCACGCAAACGACCAATTGCTTCATTAGCCGCAGCAATACCATCAGTGTGAGTACTACAATAAACAGGTGTGACACCACGATAAAGTGCAGTCTGATTTAATGTTTTTTCATGGCGAGACATGGAGAAAATTGGCAAACCTGTACTAATACGAGACATCATGCGTGCAGTACGGCCTGATTCAGTCATTGCAATAATCGCATTAACGCCTTTCATATGGTTAGCTGCATACATGGTAGACATCGCGATGGCTTCTTCGACGGTATCAAACACCATATCTAAACGGTGCTTAGAAACATTGGCAGCGGGCATTTTTTCAGCGCCTAGGCAGACCTGTGCCATTGAAGCGACGGTTTCTGCGGGGTACTGCCCTGCGGCAGTTTCTGCCGACAACATAACGGCATCTGTACCATCCAATACGGCGTTAGCAACGTCCATTACTTCGGCACGAGTTGGCATAGGATTTGTTATCATTGACTCCATCATTTGCGTCGCAGTGATAACGACACGATTAAGCTGACGAGCACGACGAATTAATTTTTTCTGTACGCCAACCAGCTCCGGATCACCAATTTCAACGCCTAAATCCCCACGAGCAACCATCACCACATCTGAAGCAAGAATGATTTCATCAATGATTTCATCATTAGCAACCGCTTCAGCTCGCTCTACTTTTGAAACAATTTGGCATTCACAGCCTGCATCACGGGCTAAACGGCGAGCAAGGTTAAGATCTTCGCCCGTTCTTGGGAATGAAACAGCAAGGTAATCAACACCGATTTTTGCCGCAGTAATAATATCTTGCTTGTCTTTTTCTGTTAATGCATCAGCAGAAAGGCCTCCGCCGAGCTTATTAATACCTTTATTGTTAGATAAAGGACCACCGACAGTCACTTCAGTAAAGACTTTTAAACCCTCCACTTTGAGGACTTTTAACTGAACTCGACCATCATCAAGAAGTAAAATATCGCCTGGAACGACATCGGCTGGTAAGCCTTTATAATCAATACCTACTTGATTTTGATTGCCTTCGCCTTTTTCGAGCGCGGCATCAAGTAAGAATTTATCACCGACATTCAGGAAAATTTTTCCGTCTTTAAAGGTAGATACACGGATTTTAGGGCCTTGTAAATCCCCAAGAATAGCAACATGGCGACCTAATCGAGCTGCAATTTCACGCGTGCGATTAGCGCGAGCAAGATGATCTTCCGCAGAACCATGAGAGAAATTTAATCGAACAACATTTGCGCCAGCAATAATAATTTTTTCTAAGTTATTATCACGATCTGTTGCTGGGCCTAAGGTGGTAACAATTTTTGTTCTTCTGAGCCGTCTGGACATGTATTACTCCGTTGACCTTGAAAGAAAGGTGTTGGCAATTGGATAAAACAGAAATTAGACTGCGCTTTATCCAATATGTTAAGTGAAACGCTTCAAGCTAATTGTAACATACACGACTGTTTTCATTATATGCGAGAGTTAGCTCGCAGATATGCTACCATTTTTCAAAAACTTATCTAGTCAGGGGCACAATGGAAGTGTGACAATACTAACAGAATAATTAAAAACGGTTACTTATCAAACCGTGAATTACGTAAAGCTTCTTTGACGCGCTTCAAGTTATCTCTGAATTTTGGTCCTCGACGTAAAATAAATCCTGTTGCAAGAACATCAATAATGGTGAGTTGTGCTAGGCGGGAGATCATCGGCATGTAAATATCAGTATCTTCAGGCACATCAAGCAAGATGGGAAGGGTTGCTTCAGAGGCTAAAAGAGAGCCCTGAGTTGTAATGGCAATAACGGCGGCGTCGTTTTCGCGTGCGATTTTGGCAATTTCAACTAAATTTTTAGTGCGCCCAGTATGTGAAATAATAACAACAACATCACCATCAGTACTATTTATACAACTCATGCGTTGCATAACAACATCATCGAAATAAGTAATTGGAATATTAAAACGAGAAAATTTATTCATGGCATCGTGAGCAACGGCTGCCGATGCACCTAAACCAAAAAAAAGAGATTTTTTTTAGCTTGCGTCAAAATATCAACGGCCCGATTGATAGCTGCGATATCAATATTATTTTTAACGTCTTCAAGTCCTGCCATTGCAGATTCAAAAATTTTATTGGTATAAGAAGAGACAGTATCGGAATCATCAATATTACGATTTACATAAGGTGTGCCGTTGGCAATGCTTTGTGCTAATTGTAATTTGAAATCAGGGAATCCTTTTGTTGCCATACGACGGCAAAAGCGATTAACAGTTGGCTCACTGACATCAGCCGTTTTAGCCATTAAAGCAATACTTGAATGGATAACGGTTTGTGGCGCAGTTAAAACAGCTTCTGCGACTTTTTTTTCTGATTTACTCAAGATGTCCAGATTAGACTGAACTCTTTCCAATATATTCATTAAATATACAGATCCTTGGCTTTACCAATTTCAATAAAAGGAGAAATCTATAACAGTTTTATGAAAATATACTACGCAAAGAACAAGGCTTGCAGTGTAATCCATCGGCAAACAGGGCTTTTTTCGTTAAAGTATGACGAGTGTCTAACTTTCAAAGCTGAAAACAAGAAACAAAACTGTTGTAAAGTTACAAGAAGAGATAAAACACTCGGCATAAAATGAAGCATTACAAGATGTGTGGTAAGTTAGAGACTAAAATGCGCAAGTGTATTTACTGAATACACCCAAAAGAGTACATTAATACAAAATTCTGTAACAAAATTACAAAATCTCATCATGAGGAGACGTTCTATGGCAGCGATATCGACTGCTCAGGCCTGTGATCTGGTTATCTTCGGTACGAAAGGGGATCTCGCACGCCGTAAGCTCATTCCATCATTATATCAATTGGAAAAAGCAGGATATATTCACCCTGACTCTCGCATTATTGGTGTCGGTCGTGCTGATTGGGATGTTGAGGCATATAAAAAATGTCGCTCATGAAGCGTTAAAAACCTTTTTAAAAGAAGAGATTAACCCTGAAGTTTGGCAACGTTTAAGTGAGCGCTTAGATTTTTGTAATCTTGATGTTAATGAAACAGACCATTTCATTGAGTTATCAAAGCATCTAAAACAAGATAAATTACCGGCTATCTATTACTTTGCTATGCCTCCAAGCACCTTTAGCGCAATGTGTCAGGGATTAGGTCATGCAAAATTAAATAAAGAGCCTAACCGTGTCGTAATGGAAAAACCATTAGGGACAGATTTAGCGTCTTCTGTTTCTATTAACGATAGCGTAGCGAAATACTTTAAAGAAACTCAAATTTATCGTATTGACCACTATTTAGGTAAAGAAACGGTTTTAAATCTATTAGCACTGCGTTTTGCAAACTCATTATTTGTTAACAACTGGGACAATAAAACGATTGATCATGTCCAAATTACGGTTGCAGAAGAAGTGGGTATTGAAGGGCGTTGGGGATACTTTGATCAAGCGGGTCAAATGCGTGACATGGTGCAAAATCACCTATTACAAATCCTGACTATGATTGCGATGTCACCACCGGCGGATTTAACTGCTGACAGTATTCGTCAAGAAAAAGTAAAAGTTTTACGCTCATTACGCCGTATTGATAACACGAATATTCGCGAAAAAACGGTTCGTGGACAATATACGGGTGGCTTTGTGCAAGGTAAAAAAGTACCAGGTTATCTAGATGAAGAAGGTGCTAATAAAACCAGTAATACAGAAACATTTGTGGCAATCCGCGCTGATATTGACAACTGGCGTTGGGCAGGTGTTCCGTTCTATCTAAGAACGGGTAAACGTCTACCAAGCAAATGTTCAGAAGTTGTGGTTTATTTTAAAAAGCCTGCGCTGAATATCTTCAGTGAGACTTATCAAGAGTTACCACAAAATAAGCTGACGATCCGTTTACAACCCGATGAAGGCATCGATATTGAAGTGCTAAATAAAGCACCGGGGCTCGATCATAAACACCGTTTACAAACAACCAAGTTGGACTTGAGCTTCTCTGAAACATTCAATCAAACACATTTAGCGGATGCTTACGAGCGCTTATTGTTAGAAGCTATGCGCGGGATCCAAGCGCTATTTGTGCGTCGTGATGAAGTAGAAGAAGCATGGAAATGGGTTGATTCAATTATCAATGCATGGGAATGCGATAATGAGTTGCCTAAGCCATATCAAGCGGGGACATGGGGACCGGTTGCATCTGTTGCCATGATCACCCGTGATGGTCGCTCTTGGAATGAAATTGAATAATTGATTTTGATTGTCCATTCTAAAAAGAAAACACCCAGAGCTATGCTGGGTGTTTTTCTCTTCAGTAACTATTTTTAAGCATAATTACTGGCTAATAAATGAATAAAACCAAGCTAAAACGAAAATTGTTTCAATAACTATTCATAAGACTTATAAGCCATAGCACAATAAAAAATTAAAACTTAAACAAAACCAACCAATTAACGAAAAAAAATTTCCTTAAAAGCATTGCTTTAAATAATTTGGCATGATAGAAATATCATGTAACATTTAACCATCTTATATGAGGGTTCGGAGTATATCGTGCGGATGGTCTGTGCGATGAAAGAATAAATAATCATGACTAGCGCCAAAAGCGTCAAAGTTAAACGTTCTACCTATAAGTTATTCCTTTCTGCTATTTTATCCAGCGAACACTACTGGTGTGGCGCATTATAGAAACCTCTCATCTTAATCCCTGAGTTATCAGGAAACGACGTTGCCTTAACGTTCGGTTACTATTGCCGCCAGAAAGACTATCTACATATTCTCTATCTTCTGTGCAAGAAACGTTTTGGCGTATTTCGAATATGTATGAGAGATGAAAAAAATGATTTATTGGATATTTTTAGCATTAGCTATTGTTTGTGAAGTTATCGGTACTTTATCGATGAAGTACGCCAGTGTGAGCGGTGGTTACACTGGTATGATTGTGATGTGGTTAATGATTGCCACTTCCTATATCTTTTTAGCCATAGCCGTCAAAAAAGTGGCATTAGGTGTAGCATATGCACTGTGGGAAGGTATTGGAATTGTCATTATTACAACATTTAGCGTTCTGTGGTTTGGTGAATCACTCTCACCATTAAAATTAGGTGGTCTTGCAATGTTAATTGCAGGGATCACACTGATCAAATCAGGTACTAAAAAATCGACGGTTGCTAAGAAAACAACAGAATCGGTGAAAAGTATTGCGGGTAAAGCCAAGCATGTTGCCAGTGCTGTAAAAGGAGCGAATAAGCCAATTCCTGCCAATATCAAGGAGGCTTAATTATGTTAGCTCAATTTGAATGGTGGCATGGTGCGTTTTTAATACTTGCCGTAGTGCTCGAGATTGTCGCAAATATATTCTTAAAAATGTCTAACGGCTTTAGCCGAATGGGATTGGGAATATTATCATTGTTTTGTGTGTTAGGTGCTTTTAGTGCGCTTGCGATGGCCGTCAAAGGAATAGAGCTTTCGGTAGCCTATGCACTTTGGGGAGCATTCGGAATTATTGCAACTATCGCCGCTGGTTGGATTTTATTTAATCAACGACTCAATTATAAAGGATGGGGTGGGATTATATTATTACTGGTTGGCATGGTAATGATTAAATTTGCCTAAATCTAATTAACTTAATGAGTAATGAATAGGTAAGAGCAACAAGATAAATACCACAGTAAAATTAGAAAATA
>NZ_MIIZ01000112.1:0-290 GCF_001743005.1 Shigella sp. FC1967
AAGGCGAGTGTCATGAGCGAACAACAGCAATTCTAGGCGGACAGCGCGCAGTAAGCGCAGCATACTTAAGTATGTGAGCATTACGAGCACTGCCCAACAACGAATTGATGCTTGTGTAGCCATGACCTTTAAAGTCGTCTTCGAGAGAAACATCTTCGGGTTGTGAGGTTAAGCGAATAAGCGTACACGGTGGATGCCTAGGCAATCAGAGGCGATGAAGGACGTGCTAATCTGCGATAAGCGTCGGTAAGGTGATATGAACCGTTATACCCGACGATTTCCGAATGGGG
>NZ_MIIZ01000113.1:0-290 GCF_001743005.1 Shigella sp. FC1967
AGTCTCAGGCTTCAACGTGGTTTGAAGACTAACCGGGAGCACATTGAGAATCTGCGGCGGAACAACGAAGTCTAACAACGCAATCCTGCAACCATACTTTGCGCCATCAGCACAAACATAGCTTTGCTGCTCTTCATTCCCTAAAAGGGCAGAAACACAGTCGCTGAAAACGACCCACCTACCTGAAAATGGCTCCAGTGCAACAACTGGAGCTGTTTATGAGATCGAGACCTCCCCTTTCACTGATGCGAAACCTGCGGTCATTGGCCGTGGTGGTGCTCGCAACCTTG
>NZ_MIIZ01000114.1:0-290 GCF_001743005.1 Shigella sp. FC1967
TCTGCCCTGCGTGATGAGTTCGGAATGAATATCTTGTTCGTCAGGGAGTCTACCGGCGAACGAGGTGCCACCGGCTACTACATGCTGACAGACTGGGGGATCTTAGACAGGTCTTCGTTCTTGAACCGGTACGGAAAACTTTAAGGTGCCATAGAGCAGCGCATTGAATGCAAAACCCGCCAATCGGCGGGTTTTTTATGCTGCCACGGTAGCGGCGGTTGCTGGAGGTTTTTCGGCGTAGTAGGCGATGTTCTTGGTTCGTCTGCTAAGGGTGTCTATGCCGACGATAC
>NZ_MIIZ01000115.1:0-290 GCF_001743005.1 Shigella sp. FC1967
ATCATTACAGCCAGAGGCAAGAAGTTTGTCGTCCGCGAACTTGCTGAGGAGGGCGGTGAATGATTTTTGCCCCGGCTTTCCAGCCAATTAAAGACGTCGCACTGGTTCGTTTGTCGCTGCTGAGGTACTGGCTCGTTGGTACGACGAAGGCCGGGTTCTTACGCCATCCTCTCTTTCATCACCTCCTCACTGGGGGCTGGTGGACATGGAGGTGGCGCGGTTCATTCACGACAATCTTCACCTTTGCCAGGATCGGTATCCGACTCTCTTCCTGAACGTCTCCGAACAAA
>NZ_MIIZ01000116.1:0-289 GCF_001743005.1 Shigella sp. FC1967
AAAAGAGGCTGCGAATCTCATGGCGTTCAAGTGCTCGCCCTTTTGGGAGTTCGAGATCCACGTACTGAACGGACTTGCTTAATGTGCTGGAAGCTGTCCGTATCAATTTGCTTCATCGTCCAGGCTTCAAGAGCCACCCCTTTGAGCGCTGACAGGTAGGTGTTGATCGTTGCCGGAGCCTTCCCTGCATCCCCCAGCATTTCCAGCACCGCCAATATGTGGTGCCGCCTCATTGAGCTCCATGCACAGTCACGAAGGTTCTGAAACCCGATCATCTTGGCGACAATGT
>NZ_MIIZ01000117.1:0-289 GCF_001743005.1 Shigella sp. FC1967
AAAGTGGTAAGCGCCCTCCCGAAGGTTAAGCTACCTACTTCTTTTGCAACCCACTCCCATGGTGTGACGGGCGGTGTGTACAAAGGCCCGGGAACGTATTCACCGTAGCATTCTGATCTACGATTACTAGCGATTCCGACTTCATGGAGTCGAGTTGCAGACTCCAATCCGGACTACGACAGACTTTATGAGTTCCGCTTGCTCTCGCGAGGTCGCTTCTCTTTGTATCTGCCATTGTAGCACGTGTGTAGCCCTACTCGTAAGGGCATGATGACTTGACGTCATCCCC
>NZ_MIIZ01000118.1:0-288 GCF_001743005.1 Shigella sp. FC1967
CACACGAGTGGTTTTCCGCGAGAACAACCTGGTGGAAAATGGGGAAGACCTGTTTTTATATGGCCAACGCATGGCGACCGCTGGAACTGGCTGAAAAAAAGCGACACTGACAGCTACCGCAGGAGAGCAAGCGGCTTATTCAAACCTAGCTTACGATCTATTAGCGGATGCCTTGGTAAAAGCATCAGTAAAGTTACCCTCAACTTTTACAGCAATATGTCACTCAGCCCGCCGGTATGACTAATACCACATTGACGCCGACACCAGCACAATGTCAACGGCTATTAG
>NZ_MIIZ01000119.1:0-288 GCF_001743005.1 Shigella sp. FC1967
CCCCGTGATATTTGATATCAATGTTGGCTTTGCCGGTGCTTCTACCCCGTCATCACAGAGTAGTGACGCATAGTATTTTCCGGTTGCGCTACGGCTCAGTGTGATACTTTTCAGCGCCCCCGTAATTTCACGATGTAAACGCGCTTCAATCGGTGCGATTTTCGGGATTTTTATCGCGCCATCAATGACTTTGATCCCGACACAATGATAGCTAGATTGTCTGCCATGCTTACTTTTAAACGTGGGAAAACGGGCTTTTAGTTTCGGATTAAAAAAAGTTGGAGAAAG
>NZ_MIIZ01000120.1:0-288 GCF_001743005.1 Shigella sp. FC1967
ATCTCTCTTTTTCATATCACAACGATGACCTATTTTTTATCCTGACATTCACTGCCTTTTACTGATATCTTAACTTCGTCAGTAAAAAGGATAAGTGACGTGAAAGCAATCACATAAATAGAATACAGATCTTCTTATTTGCGCCCATCATCCGATGAAATTTTTGTTAGTATGCTTTATCGCTTATCTATCTCTCTTTTTCATATCACAACGATGACCTATTTTTTATCCTGACATTCACTGCCTTTTACTGATATCTTAACTTCGTCAGTAAAAAGGATAAGTGAC
>NZ_MIIZ01000121.1:0-288 GCF_001743005.1 Shigella sp. FC1967
AAAAGTAAGCATGGCAGACAATCTAGCTATCATTGTGTCGGGATCAAAGTCATTGATGGCGCGATAAAAATCCCGAAAATTGCACCGATTGAAGCGCGTTTACATCGTGAAATTACGGGGGCGCTGAAAAGTATCACACTGAGCCGCAGCGCAACCGGAAAATACTATGCGTCACTACTCTGTGATGACGGGGTAGAAGCACCGGCAAAGCCAACATTGATATCAAATATCACGGGGCTTGATGTGGGGCTGAGTCATTACGCCATCAAATCAGACGGCAATAAGATT
>NZ_MIIZ01000122.1:0-10856 GCF_001743005.1 Shigella sp. FC1967
GGGTAGCCAATGCCCGTGCTGATTTTCAACACAAACTCTCTCGTGCAATTGTTGACGAAAACCAAGCGGTAATTGTAGAGACACTGAAATCGGCGAATATGATGAAAAACCACTGTCTGGCTCGCGCTATCGGTGATGCAGGCTGGCATGGTTTTATCACAAAGCTGGAATATAAAGCCGCAGAAAAAGGCGTCCATCTGGTAAAAACTGGAGCAATGGTTTGCCAGTTCGAAAACCTGTCATTGTTGCGGTCATAAGATGTCAGAAATGCCACTACATAAGCGTATCTGGCAATGCCCTGAATGTGGAGTTGAACATGACCGAGATATCAATGCGGCAATCAATATCCGACACAAGGGCATATTGGAATTACAAGCGGCGGGACTCGTCGTTTCAGCCCATGGAGACCCGCGTAAATCCGTCGTACAGAGGGTTGCGGTCTGAGAAGTGGGAAGCCTCGCCATTTACGGCGGGGAGCAGTCACAGCAAGCTATCACTTATTAAAGAATGCGGGTTTTTTGCCCCCTGAAATGCAAGATAGAAAAGAAGCCTTATCTCTCGCTGAGATCTTAAGTACATTAAATGAAACAGGAATAGAGGATGGAACACTGCAAAAGCGCTTGGCATTACTTGAGTTGAAATTACAACAGGCTGGTTTAGATACCCAATTTTTACATGCGGACTATGGCACACAACTGACAGAGAAATTGGCAAATCACAAAAAAGAAACCGAACAAAAATAATGAAATATCAAAACAGAAAAAGCCTATACATCCCTGTATAAGCTTCTTTCATCGCAGAAATTAACCTGCTGTTGGAGAATAATACGTTGGTGAACCTGGTCCCACTGGTAAGTTGAATACAAATACCCACAAGTAGAATAATAATGACCAACCAATTAAGAAAATAACGGAATATGGCAACATCATAGAGATCATGGTACCAATCCCTGTGTCTTTCTTATATTTGGTTGCGACTGCTAATATCAAACCAAAATAACTCATCATTGGTGTAATGATATTAGTAACAGAATCTCCTATTCGATATGCTGCTTGGATTGTCTCTGGCGCATAACCCGCAAGCATTAACATCGGTACAAAGATAGGTGCTGTAACCGCCCATTGTGCTGATGCTGAGCCAATCATTAAGTTAATAAAAGCACAGATTAAAATAAAGCCTAAGAACAGTAATCCACTTGGCATATCAATGCTATTAAGTAGTGCAGCACCTTTAACAGCAATAACCTGACCGATATTTGTCCAACCAAAGAATGCAACAAACTGAGCGGCAAAGAAAATAATCACTAAATAGAGCCCTAGTGTGCTCATCGAATTCGCCATGGCATCAACGATATCTTTATCGGTACGCATTGTCTTAGCAATCCATCCATAAACAATCCCTGGAATAGCAAAGAATAAGAAAATAAAGACAACAATAGATTTTAAGAAAGGAGAATTACCAATTAGCCCAGTTTCTTGGTTTCTCAATATGCCATTTTCAGGAACAACCGTTAGCGCCAATATCACGCCCATCACAACAAAAGTTCCTGTTGCAGCCCATAATGCTTTCTTTTCTAATGGCGTAACTTCAGCAGCATTCTTTAAATCATTTTCTTCATCATCAAGTTCGTTACCGTTATAAGGCCCTAGTTGAGGCTCTACGATTTTTTCTGTAATGAAGTAACCTAAGAAAGTAATAAGGAATGTACTGACAAACATAAAGTACCAGTTTGCTTCAGCACCAACGATATAAGTAGGATCTATAATGCGCGCTGCTTGCTGCGTAATACCCGATAATAACGGATCTATCGTCCCCAAGAGTAAGTTAGCAGAATAACCGCCAGAAACCCCTGCAAATGCAGCCGCTAAACCCGCAAGAGGATGCCGACCTAACGAATGAAAGATAATCGCTGATAATGGTATCAATACCACATAACCTAATTCAGCCGCGGTATTTGACATAATCCCCGCAAAGACAATCGCCAATGTCGTCATTTTGCGAGGTGCTTTCATTACCACTAAACGCATAACCGCAGATAATAAACCCGCACGTTCAGCAATACCAACACCTAATAACGCCACCAATACCGTACCTAAAGGCGCGAACCCAGTAAAGTTTGTGACGATATTGGCTAATATACGGCGAATACCTTCCGCATCTAACAAACTAATAATATGGATATAGCCATCTTCTGCACGCCCTTTAGCGCCTTCTGGTCGTGGATCTTGTACAGTAACACCGAAGTATTCACCAACTGCCGAAGAGACAAGTAAAATAGCAATTAAAATAATAAATAAAATAACGGGATGGGGTAGCGCATTTCCTAGCCATTCCACTGTGCGTAGAAAGCGACTGCCTCCCTGTTTTTTTGTTTGCATCATTTATCCTTTTTATAAAAAAACAGAAAATGCACAGTACACAACCCTTTTTATTATGACTATCTGTTAATCCTATTTATAAATGCTTTATTTAAGATAAACATCAGAATAAAAGTGGTTAAATAAAAATATTTTTTACCTTAAAAAAACAATAAAATAAAAACAAACAATACACTTACAAATAACTTACATTAAAATTAATTTATAATATCTAAAATTAAAAAATGTGCATAAGGTAACATTTTTTAACATTATAGTGATTATTTATTAACCTTTTTCAGCTAAAAACACCTTCAATTAATCGTCAGAAACGATTAAACACTCAGATAAACCTGATAGTAGCGGTCGTAATTACTATGAAAGGGAAAAAAACGACGAATAAACGGTCAGGATAGGTTAAAAAATTAGATTATTTGTAACATGAATGAGTAATTTTACAGTAGATATTGGACGTATTACTCGGCATAGAATAAAGAATTGATGGATCTGAGAAAAGATAAATAGAAACTGTAAAATAAATAGCTAAAAGACAATGCTATTGATATTTGAAAATAAAAAGAGGGTAAAAATGCCCCTCCCCTCTTTATTTACCCCTTAATGAGAAAATATTTGTTGATTAGAAGATAATATCTGGCGTAGATTCCGCCATAAAATGTATACTCTGACTTGTGTGTCTATCTTCAGTTTCTTCTTCATCGTGAAAACAATCTTCAAAAAACCAGTAAATGGGGGTTTTTAAATAGACCGACAATATCACAAGGTAACTCAAGTCTATTTTATTTAACCCGCGTTCATAACGTGAAAACTGTTGCTGGCTAATTCCCAATTTATCAGCAATGTGTCTGCCGGTATAACCCAGCTCTTTGCGTTTTTTCTGTATTCTTTTGCCAACTAGCTCATTCACATTGATGCTTATAAGATCATAATCCAACATACTCCAACCTTATATAACCTGCTATGGTAATGTTAAAATAAGTGCACCAGAACCAGAGAAGAATCCAGCCTCGACACGACCATTTGTACGCAATACAGAACTGACTGATACTGATGTTGCTCTACCTTTGGGAACAAAAACAATTGCGCCGTCTTCCCCTGGATATTCCCCCCCATTAAGGGTTCCTAAATATAAGTTTGCATATAAGCTATTATCTGAACGTAAAGGAATACGATCACTTACCATACCTGTCGCAATCACTTTTACACTCATATCTTTATTGCATGTGATATAGATATTTTTTGAACGGCGTGCATTATTTAATTCGTTCTCATTAATTTCGCCGTAGTCTAAATTCACAGAGCCATCAATAATTTGACAAGCTCCCACAGGAGGAGGTGCTATACCACAAGAAGAACCGGGTAATAAACGACCACTTTTAGCAACACCACTTGACTCTTCTTGGTAAAATAGCCCCACACACTCTTGAAGAAGAGAAGGATCAACATCTCTGTGTATGGCTTTTTTAGGTCCATAAGGTAACGCTAATTTAGCCAAAACGGCTTGGCGTAATTCTTCCATCGTGCGATACTTTTGTGCGTTACTTAATATCCTTTTTGTTACTGTCCCTCCTGAACCATCAACGTCATGCCGGTGGTTAATCGTGATATAACATCTTTTCCATCCATAACACGGATTTAATGTACCAGGCGGCTCAGGATCCCAACGTTGAATAATAAAGGTATAGTCAGCACCTTTTGAGCCGACAAGCTTAGATTCTGTGATATAAGAAAAAAATTGCAGCCATTGATGATGTTGAAAATAACATCATCACACTAAATATAAATAATGCTGATAATCGTTTTGGGGTAGACATATTAACCTCAATCGTAAGGATTAATCATAATTCAGATGAAATGTGGCTATTGCACTAAAACGGCCTCGTTTTATTGATTCATTGGCAATAGCATTAGGTTCTGCTTGTATAAAGGCTCGAAACCTTAAAATCGAATCCCCTGAATTTAAGGCAATATTATTGCTTTCTTGATTAATCCGTAGTGGTGTACCATCTGAATTTTCTAATCCAATAGCAATACCTTCTGCTTGGCTTCCTGCACTTAAAGCAAGAAAACCTTGTCCAACCATTGCCTGATTTTCAGTACCACTAAATGTCACTCTCACTTTTTTTATTAATCGAAAGATCACACTCTGATAAATGAATTTGAAAGTTTTGGCTATTTGTTCTGCCCGCACCAATATAAAATGTTTTATCAGGCACATTACCGAATTCAAGTGAAATGGTTTCATCTCCTGGTTTAATCACACAAGGTTCATCAACCAATGTGCCATAAAGTCGCATATTATTCGGTGCTGCTTCTGCAACAGTAAATATTCCTATTAGAAGCGTAAGCCCGCAAATAATAGGAAGCGGTAATGTTTTAAGCTTCATTTCACACTCCTATTGATATTCTGCAAGTAACGTTGCTGTTACTTCAAATGGGCCTTTTACTAAGGTACTACCCGGTTTTTTTACAGGAACAGCTTGAATAATAGGTGGCTTATCCGGTGAGATAATAAAACGCTCATTTAAGATAAAAGGTTCACCATTTCGCGTCATATGAATAGCTAAATCAGTAATATTGGTTTGTAATCCCGCATCATCAAACTGGCTTTTAGGACCAATAATAGAAAGCCCTAAATCCCAGCCTTTAATATTGGGATCGCACTTTAATCTGTAATTCACGGGTTGGGTGTAATTAATCCCGTCAACTCTATGAATACCAACATTATGGCCAAAATAAACTTCAATTAAGTTATTATCTTCAATCACACAAGGAGGCGGAATTAATAATGTGCCAAATAGTTTCATATTAGGTTCATCTGCTGCGCTCACTAATAATGGCGCTGTTACAAGTAGAGTCATCAAACAAACATTTTTCAATTTGCTATACATCGTTCAGACTCCTTACTGGTATTCCACGCGAAGCATTGCAGTAGCACTAAAATCACCACCCGTTAATGTTGCTGAATAATCACGAACAGGGATAGCTTCAAGAGTAGGAGCATTAGGATAAGTAAAGTTTATCGTCTGCCCTAAACGCAATGTTTTATTTTGATAAAGAATATGAACTCCTAATCCAGTGATATTCGTTCTTAACGCATTGCTATCAAAGCCCGTACTGTTGCCAACTACCGAGATTTTTATCATGTTAGTCGGCATCTTTTTACATTCCACTTTATAGATAACGGGCTGTTTATAGTTGCTTCCATCAATTCGGGTACTCATTACCTCACCAAAATTAACCTCAACCATTTGCCCATTATTAATGACACAAGGTGGTGGAGCGATAACATAACCGGTGATATTAACCGGAACCATACCCGGTGAAACGGTCGTCGCTTTAGGTGTGAACATACTTGATGATGTATTTGCAACAGCAGTTGAACTCAGGACACCAGTAAATGTTGTCATTAATAAAATCAACACTGCTTTGCTTGTGTTAAACCGCTGTTCCATATCCATAAATAAACCTATTAATTTCCGACTGCTGTTTCTACAACCTTGCACTCATTACCACTACAGCTAAATTTCAAACGAGGACGTCCACCGTAATCGTTGATATAACTTAATACGGGTGAGGCACCAAGTGTTGAGGCTTTCAAATTAAGATCTGCACTACTTTTGGGATCAATCATTAAAGGCGTAAACCCATTAATACTTTCACCTTTTAACCCCGTTAACCCATCGACAATGGTCACAAAGTAAGGCGTTGGATTATTAACCTGATAAGTATCCCCTTTTTTCGTTAGGGTAATTTTTTCCTGCCATGGATTGGTTAAATCTGTTTGTGTTGCATAAATCGCAGCTGGGCGATAAAACAATTTAATTCGCGTTTGTAATGCTATTTGCAACACATTGGGTTTATCACTACGTGGTGGAATTTCACGTAAATTAAAATAGAACACACTTTCCCTATCTTGAGGTAATTTAGCGACATCAGGTAATGCTTGTATTTTTATTTGGCTTTTATCGCCTGGTTCAATACGCTGAATTGGGGGCAGAACGATTAATGGGCTTTCTACTTTTTGCCCATTTACATCTTCCATCCAACCTTGCGCTAAATAAGGTAAATCTTTATTTTGATTACTGACATTAAGGCTAACTGATTTATCCGTTCCATTAAAAATGACACGAGTTCTATCCAATGCAATCGCAGCAATAGCTTGTTGAGTAAACACCATGCCCGTCAATAATGTGGTTGCTACAATGAATGAGCGCTTTAATAACATCATCTTTAATTACTCTTTTGTTTATAAAATCGTTTAATTTTCCCTTCTCAACCTTCAGTTTTGACTAATTGTGGCTGAGAGGGTGATTCGGTTCTCTCTTGTGCTGAATAAGAGATTGATGGTGTATTCCCACACGTTAATAAGAGTGAAGAAATAAAGACACCTTTGTCTAACTGAGGTACTTGTATTTCACACTGTTTTTTACCACTCCAACGTACCTCTAAAATATCTCCGGAGTTTATTCCACTTAAATAAACATTACCGCTATCATTCACGATCCCCAGTTCTCGTCCTTTTTCTGTGGTAATGCTAGCGCCAAATGGTGGGTAACTACCGTCTTTCAAGCGAATAATCGCCATCGCTTTTTGCCCTGAAATAACGTCAAACTCACGGTAACCTATTGCCCCTTCGGTTAAAGTTAATTGTTGAATTGAACGCACTGCATCAACATCATCAGGTAATTTATCTAAATCAATTGTTGCACTACTTCGATAGTAATTATTAATATCTGGAAGTACCGCTTTACCAAAAGCGTTAGTATGGCTCACCGCCCCTAAGCTTCTAACTGGTACATCAGCCACACCATTAGTATCGACTAATAAACGCGCAGCACCTGGCATTGCGGTACGGTGGAATGCGCCACCTTTTGCGGTTAACGTTGCTCCGCCTTGTAAAGAGAGTGATGCTGAGGTATTTTCACCTTGAGTATGACTCGCACTTGCTGTTACCAGCGCGGTATCACCATAATGCGTATAATAAGCATCAGCAGATGGGCGTCCACGGCCACTTAAACCTGCGCCTAAGCGATAGTTATTATTTTCATCGAGGCGATCAAAATAGCTCACATTATGTGAGTTACCATGCTTATTAATCACTGTGTTATAGCTAATTGTGGCTTTATCACTCCAAGGCATACTGACATTCAGATAAACACCATCATCATTCGAGCCATTAAATTTATTGCGGTAAGCAGATACATTGAAATTGATATTTTTAAAGCGGCCAATATCCATAAACTTAGATAACGACAAGTTGTAGTAATCGTTATTAGGCTTATTCCAATATGTTTGATGGTTATAATTGAGATAAGCACTCAAGCCTAAATCAGGGAATTGTTTACTTAATGTAATTGTATAAAGCTCTTTATTATTATCGCGGTTGTTATCTCGATAACGACGATCTAAATATTGATCCATACTCATAAAGTCGCGTTCTGAGAAACGGTAACCGGCGAAAGTTACCTGACCATTAATCGCCTCAAAACGTTTAGAGTAACTCACTCGATAAGAGCCACCATGATAGCGTTTATTATCACTAGGAATTTTTGCCCATGAGTGTGTCGCATCAAATGAAATTGCACCTAATACCATCAAGTCACGACCAATACCTAAAGAGACAGAATTATAATCTCCCGCAACTAATGATCCCCCATAGAGTGACCAACCATTTGAGACCCCCCATGAAAACTCACCCATTGCAAAAACTGGCCCTTCCGTTTTATGGTCTATATCAGAAGGTTTACCGGCTGATAATTTATATTGCACTCTACCCGGGCGTGTTAAGTAAGGGATACTTGCCGTATCCATTTGGTATTCTTGTACTGAACCATCTTGCTCTTCAACACGAATATCCAACTTACCACTGACGGCATCATTAAGATTTTGAATACGGAATGGACCTGGTGCGACCTGTGTTTCGTAGATCACGCGACCTTGCTGACTAATCGTCACTTTGGCGTTCGATTTTGCAACACCAGTTACTTCAGGCGCATAACCTCTCAAATTAGGAGGCAACATCTGATCATCCGTTAATAAACTGATCCCCGTAAAACGGAAGTTATCAAAAATATCAGAACGTGAATAAGTCTCACCCATAATAAGGCGAGCCCCCAACTGGGTTATTGCTCTATAAAGATAATATTGACTCCAATCCCAATCATTTTCAGTGCTACCATTCACGCCAGTTGTGTGCTGATAGCTTGCTTGCCAATCAGCACGAAAACGCCAAACACCTAAGTTAGCTCCCGCAGTACCACTGCCCGTAACTTGTTGTCTTTGTTTACCATTAGCGGGATCGGTCACATTAGCATTCAAGTTATAGTCAAAAATAAGTCCTGAAATACCTTCATCCCAACGAGAAGGTGGATCCCAATCTTCAGTTGCATACTCAACATAGGCTTGAGGAATAGTCACAATAAAACTACCTGCACCTAAATGAGTACTTGTTGTCATGCCGGGTATCGATGACTCATCAAGGCAAGCACCGCCATCTTTCCAAGTTACTGCTTTAAGCCACTCTGGTTTCAACGTAAATTGATTGACTAATTCGCGAGGAATACAAGGAACACTCGCTTTAGGATCATTCTCAGGGACTACATAATTGATGGTATAGAGGTCAGGTAATTCATTATTGTTCACTTTAACAATAAATTCATACTTACCTGGCATAATATAACCAGCGCGAGAGAAGTCAGATAAATCAATATTTTGCTTATCTTTTAGATCAAGAATATCAGAGTTAAACTCGATATCACCAGCTGCAAATGCCATACTAGGGGCGCTCGCCATACCAGCAATAATTAAATAGATCAGAGCTGCGACAGGTCGAATTGTATGCTTATTACTCTTTATCTCTGCATTTCTTGATGCAGTTTTGAATGATTTAGCCATAAATTATCCAACCAATCCATTTAATAGTATTCAAGTTTAAAACGCAGGGTTGCCTGATAATTACCGGCTCGTGGGATATCGTTATTTTTAACTAGTCTTGCTTGATACAACAAAGACAACGACTTAGTATCAATATCCACAGGAGGTAAAGGTTTCCCTGGTATTGCCGATCTTCCGTAACGGTCAGCAATAGCTAACGAAGCACCTTTCGCATCGCCGAAAAGTTGGAATAATCCGTTCTGTGCGGGTCCTTCAAAAGTAGCAGTAAAACGAGGACGTTCAGCTTGTGTACCTTTTTGGTCAACAAGAGAACATTCTGTTAATCGAATAGAGAAATATTCAATAGGTCCTTGGCCTTCGACTGCTAAGGTTGGAATAGATACGGTATTTAAAGAGATCACTTGCTCTCGACTTCCCGCCGAGATAGTACATGTTGGTTCTAATATAGAACCTTGTAAACTAACCACGCCGAATCGCTGATGTGATTTTACATCTTGTTTTATATCAGTCACTGCCATTACAGGTTTAACTAACAATCCTGTTGCAACAAGTAATAATAGTGACACCATTTTGCGATTCATTGTTTTCTACTCCATAAGATAAACCATAAAATAAAGCTCAAAATAAAGCCCTATACATCCTTATACAGGGCTTAAAAGCACATTTATTATTGGTAAGTTAATGCGAAAGTTGCGATCGCAGTAAAGTCACCCGGTACAGCGGCTTTATCAGGAGAACCTTTTAAGTAAGCAGCAAAGTTCAGATCATTTGAACCATCACGAATAGTTTGAGCTTTTGTTGGTTCACCTAATTTAATTTGTGTACCACCTGCATCAGTAATAACAACTGCTGCATTTTGCGCTAAACCTTCGATACCTAAAGAGCCTGGCAGAATATCGGCTGCTTCAGCACCCGTGAAGGTAGTTTGAACTGTTTTATAAGTTTCAGTAGAGCATTGCAGTAATTTAATTTTGAAAGTATTAGATACGCTACGGCCACCCTCTTTCAGAGCATTTGCTGAAACTTGTCCTAGTGGAACACGTTGGTCACCTGAGTTAGGATCGATTGAACATGGAGCATCGATAATTGAACCCCAAAATTCTACAGTACCATGACCTTGATCCTTATTTGCGGTCGGAGCAGTAGTACCATCATCTGCAGCAAATGCAGAACCCGCAGCAACAGCTAAGCCTAAACCTAAAACTAAACCTAATTTATTTAATTTCATCTTTATGTTTCCTGAAAATATAAGAACGAAGATATTTAAAATAATAAAATTCAATATAAGCAAAATAAGAAATTTGCTTAAATGAATGACATACTAAATAAAGTTTCTATATTTTGATAAATTGCACCTAATTAATCTCATATTAAATAATGAAATTAGATAAAGGGAATGTATCAAGTTGGATATATTATTCTCTCGGGTTTTATTTAAGTCAAACCACTCAAATTTAATTAAGTCTATTTTTTATTAATTTACTGATATTAGGTGTATTTTTTTACATTTTTCATACAAAAATATTACTTTTTTCAAAAACACTCGAAACAGACTTTAAAACCAAAAATATACTCTTAAAAAAG
>NZ_MIIZ01000123.1:0-287 GCF_001743005.1 Shigella sp. FC1967
GACTGGCTCTGAACGTAGGCTCTGAGTGTTTCAATCGTTGCCCCTCCGGTGCTACAGACAAAGTACGACCTTGACCACAAAAGTCCCCGTTTTACTTTGTGTCCGTAAATGTGTGTTTTGCTGGCGCAGCAGGCGCGACGATACTGATTTCAGATTGTTGACCATCACACTGACCGCCAGTTTTGGCGGGTAAGCAACCAGCAGATGCACATGGTCAGGCTCTCCGTCCATCTCAATAATTTCGCATTCAAGTTTTGCCGCAGCGGAGTCAAATGCATCACGCAGTT
>NZ_MIIZ01000124.1:0-287 GCF_001743005.1 Shigella sp. FC1967
AGTAATGAACATAGTCACCGGATACTGCTTATCCGTGGCGACATAGACCACATTCTCTTTGATGCAGACCTCACCACACTGGCCGTTATCCGTCGCCCCGGTCAGAGATGTTGAAACGATCTCAGGATTGCTGAAAGGCGTGACGATTCGGTTCGGATGACCAACGGCTATCGGGATGATCTGGTTAACCCCCGGCTTCATCGTCAGTAAGGGGTTTTCATTCATGCTGCCCACAACCTCATGGGAGCTTTGTCCTGACGTCACAGGGGCAGGAACATCCTTTTTCA
>NZ_MIIZ01000125.1:0-287 GCF_001743005.1 Shigella sp. FC1967
GTGCTCTACCAACTGAGCCATATCAGCACTAGTGGCTTATTGTCACCGGCTGACACAGCCTAAATTTAATGCCTGGCAGTTCCCTACTCTCACATGGGGAGACCCCACACTACCATCGGCGCCTACAACGTTTCACTTCTGAGTTCGGCATGGGATCAGGTGGGACCGTTGCGCTATGGCCGCCAAGCAAATTCTGTTTTATTACTCGTCACTCACCCTTTAACGGTTCGTCACCAGTAATATCAATCTTAAACAAGCTTACTTCATCGTTTCGTCTCTCTGACAAA
>NZ_MIIZ01000126.1:0-287 GCF_001743005.1 Shigella sp. FC1967
ATTATCGTTACTTATGTCAGCATTCGCACTTCTGATACCTCCAGCATACCTCACAGTACACCTTCGCAGGCTTACAGAACGCTCCCCTACCCAACAACACATAAGTGTCGCTGCCGCAGCTTCGGTGCATGGTTTAGCCCCGTTACATCTTCCGCGCGCCGACTCGACCAGTGAGCTATTACGCTTTCTTTAAATGATGGCTGCTTCTAAGCCAACATCCTGGCTGTCTGAGCCTTCCCACTTCGTTTCCCACTTAACCATGACTTTGGGACCTTAGCTGGCGGTCT
>NZ_MIIZ01000127.1:0-287 GCF_001743005.1 Shigella sp. FC1967
CTGACATTTTATGACCGCAACAATGACAGGTTTTCGAACTGGCAAACCATTGATCCAGTTTTACCAGATGGACGCCTTTTTCTGCGGCTTTATATTCCAGCTTTGTGATAAAACCATGCCAGCCTGCATCACCGATAGCGCGAGCCAGACAGTGGTTTTTCATCATATTCGCCGATTTCAGTGTCTCGACAATTACCGCTTGGTTTTCGTCAACAATTGCACGAGAGAGTTTGTGTTGAAATCAGCACGGGCATTGGCTACCCGTTCGTGTACACCTGCAAGCTGTA
>NZ_MIIZ01000128.1:0-287 GCF_001743005.1 Shigella sp. FC1967
CTGACATTTTATGACCGCAGCAATGACAGGTTTTCGAACTGGCAAACCATTGATCCAGTTTTACCAGATGGACGCCTTTTTCTGCGGCTTTATATTCCAGCTTTGTGATAAAACCATGCCAGCCTGCATCACCGATAGCGCGAGCCAGACAGTGGTTTTTCATCATATTCGCCGATTTCAGTGTCTCTACAATTACCGCTTGGTTTTCGTCAACAATTGCACGAGAGAGTTTGTGTTGAAATCAGCACGGGCATTGGCTACCCGTTCGTGTACACCTGCAAGCTGTA
>NZ_MIIZ01000129.1:0-287 GCF_001743005.1 Shigella sp. FC1967
CTTCTAAGCCAACATCCTGGCTGTCTGAGCCTTCCCACTTCGTTTCCCACTTAACCATGACTTTGGGACCTTAGCTGGCGGTCTGGGTTGTTTCCCTCTTCACGACGGACGTTAGCACCCGCCGTGTGTCTCCCGTGATAACATTCTTCGGTATTCGCAGTTTGCATCGAGTTGGTAAGTCGGGATGACCCCTAGTCGAAACAGTGCTCTACCCCCGAAGATGAGTTCACGAGGCGCTACCTAAATAGCTTTCGGGGAGAACCAGTATCTCCCGGTTTGATTGGCCT
>NZ_MIIZ01000130.1:0-286 GCF_001743005.1 Shigella sp. FC1967
ATGCGCGACGGCGCTGATTAAACAGATGGATGGCTCTTTTCAATCCATCGTCTGTCACCGGCTGACCTGAAATTTCCCCTAATTGCAGTGCAATTTTTTTGTATTGTTCGGTTAAGAAAGCAATACCTGCTGGGGTTTTACGGTTCTGTGGGTGTACCAATTGAATAAAAGGCACTTGTGGTACACCCGCTTTCCAGTTTTGCCCTAAGCATTTTAAGGTGTCACAAAGAGAAGGAATTAAGGCTGCTGACAGTTTATTCAGCGCACCATCCAATCCCATCTCAAG
>NZ_MIIZ01000131.1:0-286 GCF_001743005.1 Shigella sp. FC1967
CCGAGGCGACCTCTGTGCTCAATGACATCTTCCAGGGTACGGAGGGGCATGATGAGTAGCCAGCTAGAACTTTTTCATGTCCAAGAGGCGTATGCCAAGGCCGATAAGCCGCTATCGAATGAGGAGCTCTACGATTCAGTGGCAGAGCTCGCTGGAATCCCGAAAAGCGCTCTGAATGAACAAAGTGAAATTGGCAAGGCAAAGGTCAAGCGGAGCAAGCTGAAAAGACAGATACGCTGGTATCAGCAAACCCTTAAGTCGATGAACCTTCTCCAGAAGGTGGACG
>NZ_MIIZ01000132.1:0-286 GCF_001743005.1 Shigella sp. FC1967
GCACCGGCAAAGCCAACATTGATATCAAATATCACGGGGCTTGATGTGGGGCTGAGTCATTACGCCATCAAATCAGACGGCAATAAGATTGCTAATCCGTGCCACCTTATCAATGCCAGCCGTAACCTCCGTCGAAAACAAAAAGCCTTATCTCGCAAGCAAAAAGGGAGTGCTAATCGCCGTAAAGCCCGAATACAGCTTGCAGGTGTACACGAACGGGGTAGCCAATGCCCGTGCTGATTTTCAACACAAACTCTCTCGTGCAATTGTTGACGAAAACCAAGCG
>NZ_MIIZ01000133.1:0-10823 GCF_001743005.1 Shigella sp. FC1967
GTCACGACCACAACCAACGTTAGTACCTGCATGGAACTTAGTACCACGTTGACGAACGATGATGCTACCTGCTAATACAGCTTCACCACCGAAACGTTTAACACCCAGACGTTTTGCTTCGGAATCACGACCGTTACGAGTCGAGCCGCCAGCCTTTTTTATGTGCCATTGAACTACTCTCCTAAACCTTAAGCGATACCAGTGATTTTAACATCAGTAAACCACTGACGGTGGCCCTGTTGTTTACGGCTGTGTTTACGACGACGGAACTTAACAATCTTAACTTTATCGCCGCGACCGTGAGCAACCACTTCCGCTTTAACTTTAACGCCCGCAAGGATTGGAGCGCCAATTTGAATGTCATCGCCATTAGCGACCATCATTACAGTATCAAACTCGATTGTTTCGCCAGTAGCTACTTCCAGCTTCTCTAAACGAATAGTTTGACCTTCGCTGACTCGGTGTTGTTTACCACCACTTTGGAAAACCGCGTACATATAAACTCCGCTTTCCGCACACTCCCAATATGTATAATTTGAGTGCACAATTAAAATATTCACATAGGGCGCGAATTCTACGCAAATTTAGTGCCGATGACAAGTACAGATCGCAAACTAGCGTTAAAAAAAAAGAGTTTTTTTACACGATATTTATTTCAGCCATTTTTAAAGTACAATCTAAATTATAAGAGAGTAAAATCTATGGCATGATCATTTTTTATTAATAATAACGCGCTCATTGGCGAGCCAAAGTCGAAAAAACATGAATTTAGAATCTATTATAAAACTAACATCCGCTGATATGACTGCGGTAAATGAGGCAATCCTTTACCAGCTTAATTCAGATGTTTCTTTGATAAATCAACTTGGTTACTACATCATTAGTGGTGGTGGTAAAAGGATCCGACCAATGATCGCAGTGCTCACTGGACGAGCATTGGACTATCAAGGCGACAAACATATCTCGGTCGCAGCGCTTATCGAATTTATTCATACAGCAACGTTGTTACATGATGATGTTGTGGATGAATCTGATATGCGTAGGGGAAAACAAACGGCAAATGCTGTTTTTGGAAATGCTGCCAGTGTACTTGTTGGCGACTTTATTTATACACGATCCTTTCAGATGATGACGGATCTTGATTCGATGCGTGTATTAAAATTAATGTCTAGCGCCACCAATGTGATCGCTGAAGGTGAAGTTTTGCAACTAATGAATTGTAACGATCCGGACATTTCCGAAGATGACTACATGCAAGTTATCTACAGCAAAACAGCTCGTCTCTTTGAAGCCGCTTCTCATGCATCAGCGATCCTTTCGGAAGCAACGCCTGAGCAAGAAAAAGCATTCCAAGATTATGGTCGTTATCTTGGGACTGCTTTCCAGCTCATTGACGATTTACTTGATTATGATGCAGATAACAACCAGTTAGGTAAAAATACTGGTGATGATCTTGATGAAGGTAAACCAACGTTGCCATTACTTCATGCTATGCATAATGGCAATGAAGAAGACTCCCAATTAATTCGCCAAGCCATTGAACAAGGTAATGGTCGCCATTTATTAGATACTGTTTTAAATACAATGAAACAGTGTGGCTCTTTGGAATATACCCGTCAAAAAGCGGAAGAAGAAGCAGACAAAGCGATTGAAGCTTTATCAATTATACCTGACTCACCGTATAAAGATGCGCTTATTGGGCTTGCTCACGTCGCAGTACAACGTCAATCATAACTTTGGCTTTATATACGCCCCATTAATTAAAGAAGCCCACTAGAGCGACTACGTCGATTCTGGTGGGCTTTTCAATTTATTGAGGACTTCTTCGTTTTCTCGCTCGATAGCATCTTGATTATCTGCATCAATATAACTAATGAGCTTTGCCAGCCCTTCGCGCAGTACGAATTTCACAATCTTTTCTCGTTCTGATTTAGTCAATTGATAATAAGCTTCAACCCAAATCAAAAAGGCATCCTGACGTTTTGATAAATATTCAGCTGGAGGTTCATGTGCAGCGAGTACACTAATCACCTCATCAGGCAGACTTTTTACGGAATACTCGACAGCTTTTCCCTGCACTCCACGTTTACGACGATTTTCCCATCCTTCACGACGCGCCATCAAGTTAACGCCTTGCGGTGAGTTAGGTAACCCCGCAAGCCCCACTAATTCTTTCGCTGTATACCATTCTTTTTTCATGATCTCATCTCACATTCAACTAAGAGGTTAGTCAGATATCTGTTGCGGATAACGCAATAATAGATTCTTTAAAATCGCTTAATCATTGACGACTTTTTCTAAAAAAACTTCTAATACCATCCCGCAATATCAGCTCTGTTAATGTTTTTTTGTTCACCATTATTTAGTTGTTGGAATGCTTTCACCCAGATAACGAGTGGCTCCTCTTTTTTATTTAGTTTGTAATGTGCTAATGGCTCATAAAGTTCTAGAGCAATTAAAGTTTCTTCTGGTAAGCAAGAATAATGATATTCAACACCATTACCTTGCTTATTTTTTACATTTTGTTTTTGCCAAGACTCTCGTCTCGCTTTTGAATTTACACCTTGTGGTGATTTAGGTAATCCACCTATACCCGTCAATTCCTTTGCCGTATACCACTCTTTTTTTCATTATGTTTCTCTAAAATTGTTATCAACTTCAAAAAAGAAATTATTAAGAAAAAAAATCAGAAATCTTTTTTAGAAAAATAATGTTATTTTATTTTCTAAATAATCAGTTTAAATGCTTTAGGACATTTCTAATAAACTGTTATTTATACCACTAACACAGCAATCAATTTTTATAGAAAAAGGATTAAAAATGATTTCAAGGAAATCTGATTGGCATCCTGCCGATATTATTGCCGCACTTAGAAAACGAGGAACAACACTTGCTGCCATCTCTCGCCAAGCAGGGTTAAGCTCTTCAACACTTGCTAATGCGTTGTCACGCCCTTGGCCTAAAGGAGAGAAAATCATTGCTGATTATCTTGGTATCGCTCCTAGTGAAATTTGGCCTAGCCGTTATTTTCATCCTGAGACAGGAGAATTACTTGAACGAAAGATTCGTACCAAAACTAATAATTAACTAATAATTACATACATTATAATTAATAAAAAAAAAACCCTGATATAGTATCAGCGGTTTTTTATTTAAATTTGCATTATTTTTATAGCAAAAAAAGAATTTCTTTATTTATTAATAAATTCTTCACCAAGAATTATATCTTTTTTTCAATACATCTAACATGCCATTAAGAGATTGCATTTCAAAATCACTTAATTTACCAATAGATAAATATTCCTCTACACCATTTTTACCTAAAAGAATAGGTTGTGCGAAGAAACGAGCATATTCTCCGTCGCCTTCTGTGTAGGTACATTCAATAACATTTTTCTCGCCATTTAGGGCGCGAATTAATGAAAGACCAAAACGAGCAGCGGCTTGACCCATAGATAGTGTTGCTGATCCACCACCCGCTTTTGCTTCAACAACCTCAGTACCTGCGTTTTGAATACGTTTAGTTAATGCCGCGACCTCATCATCGGTAAATGAAACGCCATCAACTTGAGATAATAGAGGGAGAATAGTCACACCAGAGTGTCCACCAATCACCGGAACATTGGTTTTTTGTGGATCTTTACCTTTTAGTTCTGCAACAAAGGTATTGGCGCGAATAATATCAAGAGTGGTGATCCCGAAAAGACGTTTCTTATCATAAACGCCTGCTTTCTTAAGCACTTCTGCTGCGATAGCAACGGTTGTATTCACAGGATTAGTAATGATTCCGATAAGTGCTTTCGGGCAATTTTGTGCAACCTTTTCAATCAAGTTACGCACAATACCTGCGTTAACATTGAAAAGATCTGAACGATCCATGCCTGGTTTACGAGCAACGCCCGCAGAAATCAGGACAACATCAGCGCCTTTTAGCGCAGGAGAAGGATCTTCACCCGCAAAACCTTTTACAGTCACTTGAGTCGGGATATGGCTTAAGTCAGCTGCGACACCCGGTGTAACGGGAGCGATATCATATAAAGAGAGTTCACTACCAGCTGGAAGCTGATTTTTAAGAAGAAGTGCCAGTGCCTGACCAATACCACCTGCTGCACCGAGAACTGCTACTTTCATTCTGATACTCCTTAGTTTACGAGATAGTGGAACGCCTTCGAGATACTCACTCTTACGCAACTCACCTTTAAAAAAACAATTATTTAACAGTAACATTGCATAATAAGGCATTTACAGTGAAAAATAACACTTCGGTTATTCTAAACAAATTGCTTATCTGTTAATGAGATAGTGGACACTCTTTTGATAAATAATTTCAATAAATATGACAAAATGTTAAGTGCACCATCATCCTCGTGATAATCATTTAAGCTTATCATTTATTTAACAAATGCTTTACTTTCTTTAAATTATCACATTCACGCACTGTAAATAAAATTTTTTGTAGTACATTCTACTTTACAATTTTAAGGAGGCTATCACTCATCTTTCTTCGTCTTATGTTGCATAAAAATTCACTTCTCTGCATAATACGCAGGTTATTGATAACTCACTAAAGGTGAACTATGCGCATTCCTTCTAAGCAAGAAGACTTGGTTAAAGCGTTTAAAGCCCTGCTGAAAGAAGAAAAATTCAGTTCACAAGGCGAGATTGTGACTGCATTACAAGAGGCTGGATTTGATAATATTAATCAGTCAAAAATCTCTCGTATGCTAACAAAATTTGGTGCAGTAAGAACCCGTAACGCCAAAATGGAAATGGTGTATTGCCTTCCTACTGAGCTTGGCGTACCAACAGCAAGCAGCCCACTAAAAAATCTGGTACTCGATATCGATCATAATCATTCTGTTGTGGTGATAAGAACGAGTCCAGGTGCGGCACAACTTATTGCACGTTTATTAGACTCATTAGGCAAAGCAGAAGGGATCCTTGGCAGTATTGCAGGTGATGATACTATTTTCTCAACACCGGCACCGGGATTTTCCACAGAAGAATTACGAGATGCGATTCTAAATCTTTTTGATCAAGAATTATAATTAGCCTTTCGACAACTTCAAAAAGCAAGCCACTGAATTTTCAGTGGCTTGCTTATTTTTAATACTGTCTATCCGACTCTTTAGGCTGTGCTAATTTTGTAAGCAATTTTTCGTGAATACCGCCAAAACCGCCATTACTCATAATCAAAATATGATCGCCCGCTTGCGCTTCTTTCGCAATCATATCAACTAGCGTATCCAGATCTGAACTCCAACGAGCTGGCTGTACACAATGCTCAGCAATATCACTCACTAACCATTGAATATTAGGTGGCTGGAATAAAAAGACTTCATCAGCACGCCCTAATGCCGGGGCGATATCATCCTTGCTAATTCCCATTTTCATAGTGTTTGAACGAGGTTCTAATACGGCAATAATACGAGCGGTTCCACCAACTTTACTGCGTAACGCTTCAAGCGTTGCCAAAATCGCAGTGGGATGATGCGCAAAGTCATCATAAACACTGACTTGGTTGACCTCACCACGTAGCTCTAAGCGACGACGTGCATTAATAAACTTATCTAATGCTTCACAAGCATCAGCGGGTAAAACACCAACATGGTGCGCTGCAACAATCGCCATTAGACCATTTTGCATGTTGTGTTCACCTGAAAGTCCCCAAGACACTTCGCCGACTCGCTCACCTTTGTGGAATACCTCAAAATGACTACTGTCATTATTGAGTTTTTTGGCTTGCCAATCTCCTGTTTCACCTGTGAACTCTTGCTCACTCCAACATCCCATTCCAATGGTCTGTTTTAAATTCATATCGCTATCAGGCATGATAATTTTTCCTGTGCCCGGGACAATACGAACTAAATGATGGAATTGTTTTTGAATTGCCGCTAAATCATCAAAAATATCAGCGTGATCGAATTCAAGGTTATTTAAAATCAATGTGCGTGGAGAATAATGAACAAATTTAGAACGCTTATCAAAAAAAGCGCTGTCATATTCATCAGCTTCAATCACAAAGAAAGGACTTTCACCTAACTGTGCAGATACTTGGAAATTACCCGGTACACCGCCAATTAAAAAGCCAGGTTTATAACCGCAATCTTCTAAAACCCAAGCCAGCATACCTGCTGTTGTAGTTTTACCATGAGTTCCAGCGACGGCTAACACCCAACGTTCAGGTAAAATATAGTCATGTAGCCACTGAGGGCCTGAGGTATAAGGCAAACCTTTTTCAAGTACAGCTTCAACACAAGGGTTTCCTCGTGTCATTGCATTACCAATAATCACCATGTCAGGGGCAGGTTCTAATTGTTTTGGGTCATATCCCTCAATCAGTTCGATTCCCTGATTTTCTAGTAAAGTACTCATGGGTGGATAAACATTAGCGTCTGAGCCTGTAACTTTATGTCCCTTCGCTCTAGCGAGAATGGCAAGACTTCCCATAAAGGTGCCACAAATACCAAGAATATGAATGTGCATGAATTTCTGTCCAATAGCATGAAGTTGGTCACTATTCTAACGATCAAAAAGCAGATAAGAAACGGATTAACCTTTGAATCATCCGATTCTTTGGCTAAACTTGCCACCACCAAGGAGATTTTCTCTCCTTTTTTACTTTACCCACTCACATTCAGGACCTGCGTCATGAAAACATTAGGCGAATTTATCGTCGAGAAACAACAAGATTTTCCCCATGCAACGGGTGAACTTACTGCATTACTTTCAGCAATTAAGCTTGGGGCTAAAATTATCCACCGTGATATTAACAAAGCAGGGTTAGTCGATATTCTTGGTACTAACGGTGTTTCTAATGTTCAAGGTGAAGCCCAGATGAAACTGGATCTTTACGCGAATGAGAAACTGAAAGCTGCATTAAAAGCACGCGGTGAAGTTGCGGGTATCGGATCAGAAGAAGAAGATGATATTGTTATCTTTGAAGGTGATCGTGCTGAAAATGCCAAGTATGTTGTACTAATGGATCCTTTAGACGGTTCGTCAAATATTGATGTAAACGTTTCCGTCGGAACAATTTTCTCTATTTACCACCGTATTACACCGATTGGACAACCTGTCACTTTAGATGACTTCTTACAACCAGGTCATCGCCAAGTCGCCGCTGGCTATGTCGTTTATGGTTCATCAACCATGCTCGTTTATACAACAGGTTGTGGTGTTCATGCCTTTACTTACGACCCTTCTTTAGGTGTATTCTGTTTATCTCATGAAAGTGTACATTTCCCACCAACAGGAAATATGTACTCAATCAACGAAGGTAACTACATCAAATTCCCATTAGGGGTAAAAAAATACATTAAGTATTGCCAAGAACAAGATGCAGCAACAAACCGCCCTTATACCACCCGTTATATTGGTTCTTTAGTTGCTGATTTTCACCGCAATTTACTGAAGGGGGGGATTTATATTTACCCAAGTACTGCAAGCCACCCTACTGGTAAATTACGTTTACTCTATGAATGCAATCCAATGGCGTTCTTAGCCGAACAAGCTGGCGGTAAAGCAAGCAACGGTAAAGAGCGTATTCTTGATATCGAACCAAAAGAGCTTCACCAACGTATGCCTTTCTTTGTAGGGACTAAATCGATGGTTGAACAAGCTGAAAGCTTTATGGCGCAATATCCAGACGAAGAATAATCCATTCGTTTCACATTCACATAGATAAACCGGGCTTCTTATTCGTCCGGTTTTTTCATCTTTGAAAATATCCCTTTCTTTTATTTGTTGCTTATTTTTACGTCAGAACGCAACATGTTTGGCAAAAAACGGGTATTGTTAAAAACTTTTCGCTATACTAACGGCCACGTAAAATTAATTTTTTTATAGGAAATTTTTTATGAGCCTGAATCATGTTCCTGCTGGTAAAGAACTACCAGAAGATATCTATGTTGTTATTGAAATCCCAGCAAATGCGGATCCTATCAAATACGAAGTTGATAAAGAAAGTGGCGCACTATTCGTTGACCGTTTTATGTCAACTGCAATGTTCTACCCATGCAACTACGGTTACATCAATAACACGTTATCTTTAGATGGTGACCCAGTAGACGTTCTGGTTCCAACACCATATCCATTACAACCAGGTTCAGTTATTCGTTGCCGTCCTGTTGGCGTACTGAAAATGACTGACGAATCAGGTGAAGATGCGAAACTCGTTGCAGTTCCACACACTAAACTGAGCAAAGAATACGACCACATTAAAGATGTGAACGATCTGCCTGAACTGTTAAAAGCACAAATCAAACACTTCTTCGAACATTACAAAGATTTAGAATCTGGTAAATGGGTAAAAGTTGATGGTTGGGAAGGCGTAGAGGCAGCTAAAGCTGAAATTCTGTCTTCTTTCGAACGCGCTAAAAAATAATTCTGACCCACTCAGAATAACTTACTGATAAATAAGCTCTTCATTTTATTGAAGGGCTTTTTTTATGATGAAACGTCACAAGCAATACACCACTTATCAATGTTATCCCTATCGCAATCGCCATCAGTGTATAAATAAAGGCGACTTCACCAGTAGAGAAAAACAAAAGCCCACCCACAATGGGTAAGATCAGTTGATTAAATAAAATAATCAGTGAGGAAGTACTGGCTAATTGCGTCACAGGAATGATTTCTATTCTGAACATTCGCAAGATATTCCCTGAAAAAACCTTACCAATAATGGATAGGGCACAAAAGATAATAAAAATAGTGATATCTTGTTGAAAAATAATCAGTAAAGAAGAACTTATTGTGATGATGAAAATTGACAGAGACAGTAATAATTTTCGATTTAAATAATGAGTTAAAATAGCCATATAAATAAGTACCTATTACACCACAGATCCCCGCAGAAATATCAATAAAGCCATAGTATTTAATCGGTAAGTTCATCGATTGATCAATTAATGCCATACCACTCGATTCAATTAATCCATCAAACATATTATTCCCAATAGCAATTAAAATAGAAAAAATCAAAATAGGAGATGTAAAAATCATTACCATCCTTTTAGTGACTCGTAACGTCTCTGCTTGGCTATGTAATTGAGTGGCAGCGTGACTCTCTTTTGGCTCTAGATAAAAGAACAAAAAGAATACTGCGTTAATAAAATAGAATAAACAGGGAATAATAAGTAAATAACGGTATCCATGCTCAATAAATAACATCCCAATGAATGGACCGGTGATCATGCCCAAAAAATCTATTCGTGACATTATATTAATATGATGTTCTTTATGGTGACTCATCAATGCAATAATTTTTTCATATGAAATCAGCGTCTGTGAATTACCAATAGAAATTAAACTTCCCACTAATCCAAAACTAATTGCAATCACTAAATCAGAGGAAAAATCTGAAGTTAATAAAAATAAACAGCCAATAATTTTACTACTATCAGAAAGAATAGAAACAGGGCGCACACCTAGAGTATCAATATATTGACCAATAAGCGGTATTAAAAAAAATGCGTGGTAACCACCATAAGGCGTATGTCAATCCCGCATACTCAATACTTGTTGTTAATTGATAAACAATAACAGGTGTTAAAAAAACCATTAAGCCATCAGCACTTAACACCAAAAAAAGCATATAGAAAAAGACAATACGCATAATCGAAGTTATACCTTTTCTTTAATTAATACTTTAATAGGCTGGTTATTTTCATCATAAATAACAATCGATTTTGGAGTATGATGGGTGGGCTTGTGTTTCATTAACTCCTGTTGTTTAGAAACGAGGAATTGATAATAGCTTAAGTCTGCTGCTATTTTATTAAACGTGATAAGATTGATAATTTTTTATTAGCAAATTTTCCAATCAATGACATCATAGCCTGGAATATATTCTTTTTCTTTGTCTAAATAGATAACTGGTCGATTAACAGTAATGATATTCGCCATATTAAATAAGGCATGGGCAACACCACAAGGGATCACTAACTCAATATTGGGTGCAGGATTAAAAATAATTTCATCTTCATAAAATAGCGTGGGGGAATTTTCACGCATATCCACCAGCTTAACGGTGATTTCATGAGATATATCACCTAGAAAAGTTAAATGATCTTCTTGCCCTAAATGTAATCCATAAGAGTCAAAATCATAATCCTCATGACCATGTTCAACTAGATACATAGGGGATTGTCGCGTTAATGGGACAATACCACTCTCTTTACCAGTATGTAAGGTCGCCATTTCATGAAATTCAACACCTAAAATAGTCGATGTAGGTAATTGTTGTTTTTGAGTATCTGCTATTTTCTCTCGAAATCTTAAATTAATCTCATCGCCATTATCTAAACGGATTTTACGGGTTTCAGAGTGTAGAAATCGATGTTGACTTAACCATTGCTGTTGTATCTCTGCGATCCGATGATAGACCAGTGCAGAGGCTTCTTCTGTCATTGGCTCATAGCCTTCAATCTCATTAATATCGATATTCTCAGGAAGATTTATCACATCATTATTAGGTGACCAATTAAACGTTTCACTTGCTAATTGCTCGATTGTAGGTAAAAAAAGAGAATAGTTATTTAAGGTAAAAACATTCTCTAGATGAGAAAAAGTATGGGCGACCCCTGGGGGAATAATTAGTGTTCTTGCGGATGATGGTGTTATCTCAAAACTTAATTCTGATTTAAATGTTGGTGAATTTTTACGACAATCAATAAATTTAGCCAGTATCTTTTGTTTTTTCATCACCTAAAAAAGTTAATGTATCTTGTTGACCAAGATGAATACCGTACTGCCCATATTTAAATTCACTTTTACCATGGTAAACAATATTAATAGGGATAAGTTGTTTGCGAAGGGGA
>NZ_MIIZ01000134.1:0-286 GCF_001743005.1 Shigella sp. FC1967
AAAAATTCGCCGGGCGCTAAACGAGTACGAGCGCCAGCTAAACAAGACACATAGCGACGAGGTGTGACAACATGACAGCATCTGTAGCGGCCACTGAAATGGCGAAACTGGGGAAATGTGAAGCGATGATCAAGAAAGTCGCCAGCCATCCTCGCCCTGCCCTGTCAAAGCGCCCACAATCGCTACAGGGGACAGATAGCACTCTTCGGGGTGAGTTCGCCCATTTCCGGTATGAAGCGGCAGCCCTGCGCTTCATGAGCAGCACTGCGGGGGCTAAGCGTCGCAT
>NZ_MIIZ01000135.1:0-285 GCF_001743005.1 Shigella sp. FC1967
AATTTCTTTAAATACAACACTCACACCGACTCTTATTGTTCTATTATCAGGTTGAAGCTTAGTTAAAAATTTACTTGAGATAAACTCTAATTTACTCATCTTATACATTATACGCCTGATCTTATCATCAGCACTGAGTACTGATGGCCAGTGTGATAAAAAGAATGTGATCATTTTTTGATTTTCAATTTCTTTAAATACAACACTCACACCGACTCTTATTGTTCTATTATCAGGTTGAAGCTTAGTTAAAAATTTACTTGAGATAAACTCTAATTTACTCAT
>NZ_MIIZ01000136.1:0-285 GCF_001743005.1 Shigella sp. FC1967
CGCTGTCTAGGTTGTCAGCGAATTCATTGGTACCCGCATACCATGTGGAATTCCAAGGCTTGACAATGCCAAGGCGGATACCATTAGGATGTACTTTTTGACCCATTGCTAGTCTCCAGAGTCTCAGCGATCAGACACAACCACAGTGATGTGGCTGGTGCGCTTCAGAATACGATCTGCACGGCCTTTTGCACGAGGCATAATGCGCTTCATAGAAGGACCTTCGTCAACAAAGATCTTAGCTACTTTCAGATCATCAATGTCAGCGCCATCGTTGTGTTCTGC
>NZ_MIIZ01000137.1:0-285 GCF_001743005.1 Shigella sp. FC1967
TTTTTCTACGGCTTTATATTCCAGCTTTGTGATAAAACCATGCCAGCCTGCATCTCCGATAGCGCGAGCCAGACAGTGGTTTTTTCATCATATTCGCCGATTTCAGTGTCTCGACAATTACCGCTTGGTTTTCGTCAACAATTGCACGAGAGAGTTTGTGTTGAAAATCAGCACGGGCATTGGCTACCCGTTCGTGTACACCTGCAAGCTGTATTCGGGCTTTACGGCGATTAGCACTCCCTTTTTGCTTGCGAGATAAGGCTTTTTGTTTTCGACGTAGGTGAC
>NZ_MIIZ01000138.1:0-285 GCF_001743005.1 Shigella sp. FC1967
AGGTGACAGGGAAGACTCATCTCGAGGCAAGTTTCCCGCTTAGATGCTTTCAGCGGTTATCTCTTCCGCACTTTAGCTACCGGGCAATGCCATTGGCATGACAACCCGAACACCAGTGGTGCGTTCACTCCGGTCCTCTCGTACTAGGAGCAACCCCTCTCAATCTTCCAACGCCCACGGCAGATAGGGACCGAACTGTCTCACGACGTTCTAAACCCAGCTCGCGTACCACTTTAAATGGCGAACAGCCATACCCTTGGGACCTACTTCAGCCCCAGGATGTGA
>NZ_MIIZ01000139.1:0-285 GCF_001743005.1 Shigella sp. FC1967
GCTGGCAACAAAGGATAAGGGTTGCGCTCGTTGCGGGACTTAACCCAACATTTTCACAACACGAGCTGACGACAGCCATGCAGCACCTGTCTCAGCGTTCCCGAAGGCACTCCTCTATCTCTAAAGGATTCGCTGGATGTCAAGAGTAGGTAAGGTTCTTCGCGTTGCATCGAATTAAACCACATGCTCCACCGCTTGTGCGGGCCCCCGTCAATTCATTTGAGTTTTAACCTTGCGGCCGTACTCCCCAGGCGGTCGATTTAACGCGTTAGCTCCAGAAGCCAC
>NZ_MIIZ01000140.1:0-285 GCF_001743005.1 Shigella sp. FC1967
TTTTGGCGGGTAAGCAACCAGCAGATGCACATGGTCAGGCTCTCCGTCCATCTCAATAATTTCGCATTCAAGTTTTGCCGCAGCGGAATCAAATGCATCACGCAGTTGAGCGAGCATCAGTCCATCAAATAGCTTACGTCGATACTTTGTCGTAAAGATCAGATGCACGACCAGTTTACTGACACTGTGCCGCTTTCTGAGGAATTCCGCCAGTAAATCATCATGATTACTCAATTGATATATTGCCCTAACATGTTAAAATAAAAACATTATATCAATGAGCGC
>NZ_MIIZ01000141.1:0-285 GCF_001743005.1 Shigella sp. FC1967
GGCCCCACACTACCATCGGCGCTACAACGTTTCACTTCTGAGTTCGGCATGGGATCAGGTGGGACCGTTGCGCTATGGCCGCCAAGCAAATTCTGTTTTTATAACTATCTGTTTATGTAGTTATAATTAATTTTTTATGGTGCTGATACCCAGATTCGAACTGGGGACCTCACCCTTACCAAGGGTGTGCTCTACCAACTGAGCCATATCAGCACTAGTGGCTTATTGTCACCGGCTGACACAGCCTAAATTTAATGCCTGGCAGTTCCCTACTCTCACATGGGG
>NZ_MIIZ01000142.1:0-284 GCF_001743005.1 Shigella sp. FC1967
AATATTAATAGCTACCTTATTGTAGGTGCATTATTAGCGACACTACTTTCTGATATCTTAAGAATTTTTTGATAGTAAGTATTTACTACCTTCTTTTTGCTTTGGTTTTTTCTGAGCTATATACTTTTATATGGTAAGCTTTTTTACTACCGCTCCAACTCTCTTTTCTATCTTCCTTTACTTGGAATATTAATAGCTACCTTATTGTAGGTGCATTATTAGCGACACTACTTTCTGATATCTTAAGAATTTTTTGATAGTAAGTATTTACTACCTTCTTTTTG
>NZ_MIIZ01000143.1:0-284 GCF_001743005.1 Shigella sp. FC1967
GTCTTCAGTACATTCTAAAGGATGGAATAAACCACATCTCTTTTTTTTGAAAAAAAAATGCGGATGGATTAAATCTAAGATTATTTAGCGCAATATGAATCGCTTCAATAGCAGGATGAAAAATCGCCAATTAACATTCGGCGATGAGAAAAATTACGTTGTGCTAATCGCTTCTTTTTTCGTGTGTCTTCAGTACATTCTAAAGGATGGAATAAACCACATCTCTTTTTTTTGAAAAAAAAATGCGGATGGATTAAATCTAAGATTATTTAGCGCAATATGAA
>NZ_MIIZ01000144.1:0-10659 GCF_001743005.1 Shigella sp. FC1967
GTGAACAGTTGTGTTGTGGATAAGATTTTTTAGTGATAGTACTCACGTTTTTAAAAAGCTTTTTTTATCTAAATCTAGAGTAGAGTATGGGAAGCAAATTTCTTGTTAAACCTATCACATCTTTGGAGTGTGTCAGATGCAGAAAAAAAGCTGAGTTGTATCGTGGAAAAGCCAAAACGGTCTATACCACTGAATCTTCTGATTTTCTTATCCTTGAATTCAGAAATGATACATCAGCGTTAGATGGCCAACGTATTGAACAGTTTGATCGTAAAGGAATGGTAAATAACAAATTTAACCATTTTATTATGAATAAACTGGAAGAAGCGGGTATCCCAACGCAGATGGAACGTTTGCTTTCTGATAATGAAGTGCTAGTAAAAAAAACTCGATATGGTACCTGTTGAATGTGTTATTCGTAATCGTGCAGCAGGATCATTAGTCAAACGTTTAGGTATCGAAGAAGGTACACTTTTAAATCCACCAATCTTTGATTTATTCTTAAAAGATGATGCTCGCCATGATCCGATGGTGAATGAATCTTACTGTGAAACCTTTGGTTGGGTGTCTAAAGAAAACCTCGCAGAAATGAAGCGTTTGAGTTATAAAGCAAACGATGTCCTTAGCGAACTCTTTGATAAAGCAGGACTTATTTTAGTTGATTTTAAACTAGAGTTTGGTCTATTTCATGGCAAAGTTGTATTAGGTGATGAATTCTCTCCTGATGGAAGCCGTTTATGGGATAAAAATACCTTAGATAAAATGGATAAAGACCGTTTCCGTCAAAGCTTAGGCGGATTAATTGAAGCATACGAAGAAGTTGCACGTCGAATCGGTGTTTCTTTAGACTAAATACGCAAACGATTACGTCAAGTTAAACAAGATGTAATTAGAAAAGGTCAGCTTAAAAGCTGACCTTTTGTCTTAAATAGTCCGTTTTAAATGGGATGTGTTAAACGAATATAACTCAGTAGCGCGATACGGATAGCTTGATTGAGTGGCGTTTAATCATAAAAAATTTATCGCAATCCTAAGCTTTCTAATAATTGTTTAATTTCATTATTAAGCGCGAGGCTATCAATATATTGATTAATCAGTGGCGTAGGTTGGATAAGTGCATATTTGCATAAAAATATAAGGAAATAGCCAACATAAACATCAACAGCAGTCAGATTTTTACCACAAAGATAAGGTTTTGCGCTGGCTAAGCCTGCTTCTAAACAATGAAAAGTACGTTCAAAAGAGCCAAAACCAGATGATTTCTGCTGTTCTTCATTAAGTGTAATACCCAGTTCTTTTACCGTAAATGCGGATTCAATAGGACCCGCAGTAAAAAAGAACCAGCGATAGTAAGTCGCACGCTCAGGAGAATGGAGGGCAGGGGCAAATCCTTTTTCAATATATTTATCAGCTAAATAAGCACAAATTGCAGCTGTCTCTGTAACGATAATTTCGCCATCAACTAATGCTGGAACTTTTGCCATCGGATTAATAGCAAGATATTCAGGAGTGCGCATTGGCTCGCCATATTCTAATTCAACACGCTGATAAGGCACATCTAATATTTTTAAGAAAAGCTCAACTGTGTTGCCGCGAGACATTGTATTAGTATAAAGAATAAGTTCGCTCATAATGTTTCCTTACTATGTTGATTAATAGGATGTTGTTTAAACTGAAACAGCTAAACCAAGAACAACTGAGGAAAATATTACGCAAACTGTGTGTCAATTTTTGTCAGGAGTCTCTTTCAAGAGCTCTTTTTTTCCAGCGTGAGAATAAATAGCTTTTCGGGTAAGGCAAATTATCACTTAATACATCATAAGAGATAATTCTATCGAGTCTAAAATGGCGATAGCTTTGACGTAATTCACACCATGCGGCAATAACTTGAGAATCTTGAAAGTAACCCACAGCAATAGGCCAAATAATCCGAGAGCTTAATTTTTTTTGAGCATCTTTATAATCTATTCTGGCTTTCTTTTCTTCACGTAAACTAAAACGCATATCTTTAGCGATGGTATGATCAACTTCAATAATTTGGTTAGTGGGAACGAATAAGGTATTTTGTTCAAGCAATGTTTGATGTTGTGTGGTCACCACGGCATTGATTTTATTAATTGCCCGTAATGCGGAGTGGCTTAATTCTTTATCTGTATGACTTTCTACCCAACGTAAACCCAAAATAAGCGCCTCAAGCTCATTAATATCAAAGGTTAATGGTGGCAGGAGTAATCCTGACTTTAGTTGATAACCGATACCTGCTTCACCCGTGATTTCAGCACCTTGATGACGTAAAGAGTCAATATCACGATAAATAGATCTGACACTAATTTGTAATTTATCTGCAAGTACATCTGCCGTTATCGGGTAGCGATTTTCTTTTAAAATCTGCAATAAAGTGAGTAAACGTTGAGTTCGAGTCATTAAATTATCTATTTATGAGTAAATAAAGGATACAAGGGTAGGAACAAGAATTCTATTATGAACTCGTTAAAAAAAACAGTTTTAATTTCTTATGATATATATTTATTTCTTGTGACAATGGAGGCTATTTTACTCTGATAGTCCCTATTATCTTGCTCTTAAAAAATAGGGAATAGAGATTGCAATTTTTTTGTTATTATCTCAAATCAAGTGATAAATTTGTTCATAATAAAGCTAAAATCGTCTATTTAAACTGTGGGGATAAGTTATGCGTTGGAATGATCGCCGAAGAAGTGACAATGTTGAAGATAGAAGAGGGCAATCTTCCTCCGCATCAGGCGGTAGTAATCTCCCTTTAGGATTAATTGCACTTTTACTCCGTACTAAATATGGGTTTGTGATTATTATTGTTTTAGTGTTAGCGAGTTTTATGGGGTTTGATTTTAACTCTTTAACAGGTGAAACCAACCAAGTGCCACAACCTAACGAACAACAAAGCGCTCTTTATAATGAGGCCGCAGACTTTAGTAGCGTTGTTTTAGCCAGTACAGAAGATTTTTGGCAAACTCTTTTTGCACAAGCAGGCAAACAATATCGTTATCCGAAACTCGTTTTATATACCAATAGCACCACAACGCAATGCGGCACAGGGACAAAAATAATGGGACCTTTTTATTGCCCCGCGGATAGAAAGATTTATCTCGATCTCTCTTTTTATAATGAAATGAAACATAAACTGGGTGGCGGTGGTGAATTTGCTCAAGGCTATGTAATTTCACATGAAGTCGGGCACCATGTTCAGCATTTATTAGGCATCACTAATCAAATGCGCGAACAACAACAAAGGGCGCGTTCAAAAGCAGAGGCAAATCGTTTATCCGTAAAATTAGAGTTGCAAGCAGACTGTTTTGCGGGAATGTGGGGACATTTTATTGCAGGTGAAGGCCGTATTGACGAAAGCGATTTATTAACGGCGATTAAAACGGCGCAAGCCATCGGTGATGATAAATTACAGAAACAACAGCAAGGTTATGTCGTGCCTGACAGTTTTACACACGGCACAGCAGAGCAGCGTAAAACGTGGTTTATGAGAGGCTATAATAGTGGCAGTATCAAATCTTGCGATACATTTGCTTCTTCGTCTTTGAACTAATACCATTCGTCGTTGAATAAAAAATAATTAACGCGATAAAGAGAAAGGCTTAGGAACAAACATGAGTAACGTTGATCCCTCTCTATTAATTTTGCTGGTGCTCGCAGGGCTTGGCATTATTAGTCATAATATGACTGTAACGTTAGCAATGCTTGCTTTGCTAGTGATAAAAATTACACCGCTCAATCAATATTTTCCTGTTGTTGAAAAATATGGCATGACTATCGGGATCTTAATTTTGACCATTGGGGTAATGACACCCATTGCAACGGGGCGTATTTCAGGACAGGAAGTTCTCAATTCATTTTTAAATTGGAAATCACTGCTAGCAATTGCAATAGGTGTCGCGGTGTCTTGGTTAGGCGCTCGGGGCGTTTCTTTAATGAATAATCAACCTTCCACGGTTGCTGGTTTATTAGTCGGTACCGTTATTGGTGTCGCACTTTTCCGAGGTGTACCTGTTGGACCATTAATTGCAGCGGGTATTCTGTCATTGTTAATCGGTAAATCCTAGCTGTGCCATTTTCCTATTTACATCAATATCAGCAAAAATTAGCGCAATTAGGGCAACGTCAGTTACTGCTATTAACAGGCGACCCTACGTGGCAAATGAAGCAGATCCAACAAATTACTCAGTTATGCCAAGGTGATTGGATCACGATATCTTCAAATCAACCCCATGCTATTTTGCCAGAACAAGCAATTCGCCTATTAGGTCGTGAGTTTCTTCATGCCGTTTTTGATGCCAATCTAGGATTTAACACGGATGCTTTAGCCATGTTAACGGGCACATTAAAAGCAGGTAGTATATTGATCCTATGTCTGCCAGATATTGAAAGTTGGGGCAATTATATTGATAACGATAGTCAGCGCTGGAATGATGCTCAAGGTGTACTTTCAACACCAAATTTTATGGCGTGGCTAAAAAATATCACTTTAGGTGATGACCAAGTGATCGTCTGGCAGCAATCAGCATTATTACAATTACCCGTCATCATTGAAACGGCTGGCTCTTGGGCACTTCCACAAGGTAAACCAACCGCAGAACAGCAAGTAATTTTAGATAATTTGCTCTTATCAACATCCTGTGTTTGGAGTGTTATTGCCCCAAGAGGTAGAGGAAAGTCAGCACTAGCGGGAATGTTTATCGAACAATATCCAGGAAATGTACTGGTCTGTGCGCCAGCGAAAAAGAGTATAGATGTTTTATCTTCACATACCAATAAAGCGATTTTATTTTACTCTCCTGATAATTTATTAGCGCTATGTGTAAATAACAATATTCAAAGCGATTGGCTGATTATTGATGAGGCGGCTTCTCTGCCCATTGCACAACTAGAGGCATTGTGCCGTTATTTTCCTAATGTATTAATGACAACCACAGTACAAGGCTACGAAGGAACAGGACGAGGTTTTATGCTGAAATTAGGAGACAGTATCCCTAATTTGCGTACTTATCAATTACAAGCCCCCATTCGTTGGGCTAAAGATTGTCCATTAGAAAATTGGCTTAATCAATTGTTATTACTTGATGAGCCTGAGTATGATTTTGATTATCAGCAACAAGGTGAAGTCGATATCCAGCAACTTCAAGGAAATTGGCATAATAATATTTCACAACTTCATAATTTTTATCAATTGCTGACGAGTGCACATTATCGAACAACGCCACTTGATTTACGACGTTTGCTTGATGGTCAAAAACAGCGTTATTGGTCAGCGTCAATGAATAAAAAAATCGTGGGTGCGGTGTGGTGTATTGAAGAAGGGGGAGCACCTTTCGAACTTGCTCACGATGTCTGGCTAGGGGTTCGTAGGCCGAGAGGTAATTTGGTTGCTCAATCATTAGTCACTTATGGTTTAACTCCTGATGCCATGTGTTTGAATTCATTGCGTATTAGCCGTATTGCTGTTTTACCTCAATATCGGCGCCAAAAAATTGCCGCGACGTTAATTGCTAATATTGTAAAAGAGAGCCAAAAACAGGCTATTGATTATCTTTCGGTGAGTTTTGGTTACACTGACGTATTAGCGCAGTTTTGGAAGCAATGTGGCTTTCAAATAGTACGGTTAGGCGTACATAAAGAGGCAAGCAGTGGATGTTACACTGCAATGGCGATTTATCCGCTAACAGAACAAGGTGAGACGTTATTACAATCTGCTTTAAGTGCCTTTTCTTTACAATATCCGCAGATAAAACAGCAAACAAAATGCTATTTAGCGGATAATTTAATATCAAATCATCTTGCTACACCGCAAGACAGCTGGTTAATGATGGCGGGTTTTGCATTTGCTCATCGTCCAGCCCTTACTGTTTATGAGAGTGTTGCTAACTTTTTGGTCGGTTATGAGCAACACTATCCGTTATTGGTGGCTTTTTTTGTTGACAATAAGTCAGTTGAACAGTGCGTATCTGAGTTTTCTTTATCGGGAAAAAAAAAGCTTAACTAAGCAATTAAGAGCGCAATGTGCACAATTAATGATCGAAAAAAAATGCTCAATTAACATCGCGTTATCAACAATGGTTAGCTACTTATTCTCATCCTTCTTGTTTTGATTTTGTTTAGGCCAATCATCTTCATCATCCCATTTATCATTAAAATCACGATGTGGAGGGAGTTTTCGCTTATTTTTAAGAAATTTTTTTAGGATCAACTTTATTCATCTCTTTAATAGCGTTAATAATAATTCCCACTAAAAGAATTAAAATTACCCACCAATAATCAGCAAACCAGTGCATAAATACGCCTTCTGTTTTAAAATTGTTATTGAGAATGAGGATCTTTTTTATTTAACTCGATAAAATAACGCAATACAGCATGAGTTGGAAAAGCACTGCATGAAACGGATATTATTGATTATAGCAGGTTGGTTATGCGTTGGATTAGCTACGCTAGGGGTTATTTTACCTGTCTTACCCACTACACCTTTCTTACTACTTGCAGCATGGTGCTTTTCTCGTTCGTCAAAGCGCTTTCATTATTGGTTACTTTATCGTTCTTGGTTCGGCCCTTATTTACGATATTGGCAAACTTATCGCGCTATGCCTAAAGGGGCGAAACCTAAAGCTATCTTGGTGATCTTAATTACCTTTGCGATTTCACTGTGGTTAGTGTCTATGCTTTGGGTCAGAATATTATTACTGATAATCTTAGTGTGTTTATTGATATTTATGTGGCGACTTCCTGTTAACGATCAACACGAAGTCCCATATAAAAAATAAGATTATTCAGGCAAAACAATATAACGAGCATATACCTCGTCAAGATTCGCTAATAGCCACTGTTTACCATAAATATGCTCTTCTTCTAACACCGATTTCAGAATATCAGGTGTATAAGCAAGAGAAGCTTCATGAGAAAGAGGCCAATAACTGATATGCCATGGCTCATAAGCAATATCACTCTTTTTATGAGTAAAAGGGCGATAAAAGTCATATGCTGACATATTTTCCGTTAACCAATCATTAAGCTCTGCAAAATAACCACTATCCTCGTATTCCCAAGGTTCTAATTGTAATGATTGACCTTCAGGCAAACGAAAAGGATCGTAAATATCAATTTCAGTACCCCAATGGTGGCGACTTGCACCAGGTAATGCTGACCATTTTAAAATAGCGATACAGCGTTCACCTTCTGATAATGCATGAATATCCATTGGCTGGCTTTGTGCATCTAAAACAGGACGAGTACCTTCAAACTTTCCATTCCATATAGCTAACTGGCGATTAAAATCACGAAAAGAGCTGGCTGGCATTAATTTAAAGCCTGCTTTTGTGGCTTGTTGTTGTAATGCTAAAAAAGCCTTAGTGGCATTAAATTGCAAACGATGCTGACCAGATAAAGTGACTAAATGGTCGGTAGAACGGCCTGTGAGCATTAAAGGTGTCATCATAAAATAAGTTGCTCCATGATCCGCTGATAAATTCGGCTAAGCTGTTGTAAATCTGCTGCACTAATACACTCATTGACTTTATGAATTGTTGCGTTAACGGGGCCTAATTCGACGACTTGAGCGCCCATTTGGGCAATGAATCGTCCATCAGAAGTGCCTCCGCTGGTGGAGAGTTCTGGCTCTAAATTGGTGTAATGTTTAACGGAGTAACGTACAGCTTCAAGTAGTTTGCCTTGCCCAGTAATAAAAGGCTGACCAGATAAAGCCCATTCCAGCTGATAGCGAAGTTGGTGCTTTTGTAATAATGCCTCAGTGCGTTGGCGGATTTCTTCATCGGTAATGGCCGTGCTAAAACGGAAATTAAATTGAAGAAATAGTTCACCGGGGATCACATTATTGCTGCCTGTGCCTGCATGGATATTGGCAATTTGCATTGTGGTTGCTGGGAAAAATTCATTACCTTCATCCCAAACAGTATTAACAAGCTCTTGGATAAAAGGGGAAGCAAGATGAATCGGATTTTCAGCAAGGTGAGGATAAGCAACATGGCCTTGCACACCTTGAATAATTAAATTTGCTGTTATTGAGCCACGACGACCATTTTTTACCATATCACCTAAATGATGTTGGCTTGAAGGTTCACCCACAAGGCAGTAATCGAGACGTTCGCCACGAGACATTAAAGATTGTACGACTTTAACCGTGCCATCTGCAGCTTTCGCTTCTTCATCTGATGTAATTAAAAAAAGCGAGTCGTCCACGGTGATCGGGATAAGAGTGAACAAAAACGTTCAGCCGCGACAATCATGGCGGCAAGCGAGCCTTTCATATCTGCCGCACCGCGCCCATATAATAGTCCATCACGAATAGACGGCTCGAAAGGTGGGTTATCCCACAAATTAGGATCCCCTGTTGGTACAACATCAGTATGGCCAGCAAAAGCCAGTGTTTCACCTTCACCACCACGGCAAGCCCAGAGATTTTCAGTTTCACCAAAAGGCATTCTTTCAATAGTAAAACCAAGAGGAGCAAGCCTATTGATAATCAGTTGCTGACAACCTTGATCATCAGGGCTGATTGATGGACGCGAAATCAGTTGTTGTGCAAGCTCAATAACAGGACAGGACATAAAAATTAGGCTCCTGTAAAGGTCGAATAATCATTGACACCAAAACCAACCATAAAGCGGTTGTCTGATGACACAAGGATAGGGCGTTTAATGATGGCTGGTTTATCTAACATTAGTGAGATTGCAGAGGTAACATCAGTGATAGTGTTCTTTTCTTCATCAGATAATTGACGCCAAGTTGTTCCTCTTTTATTCACAAGTGTCTGCCAATCTAAATTTTCTGTAAAGGTGCGTAATAATGCTTCCGTCAAACCCTCTTTGCGGTAATCATGAAACACGTAAGGAATATGATTATCATCTAACCATTTACGCGACTTTTTTGATAGTATCGCAATTTTTTATGCCGTACATGGTGTATGTCAGGTTTGTCGTGGACATGATATTTTCCTTATATGACAATACGTAATATTAGTATTGATGAGAATGAGTGTTATACAATTCCAAAATAACAGCTTTTGTTGTAGTGAAAAATCCTATTTACATTATAAAATATATCGGATATTAAACTGTCACGTTAGTGTAACGAATTGTGTAGCGTAGAGTAATACAAATACGAATAAAGATTTCCGTTGGTAAAAGAAAATATGAAAAGTATTTCACTGAGTCTTATATTGCTTTTACTCTCTTCTTTTAGCTGGGCTGACGAAGAAAAAGACAGTAGAAAAGTTGATGAGTATAAAATAGCCTTAGAGGCTTTTTTTAACAGTGATTATTTATTGTGTTTGGGCGAAGGGAAATGGCCTGTGTACAGCAATGAAGATGATGCACCATGGGTATTAGAAAGAATGCATGCATTAGTTGAAGCTGGATTGATTGAACAAACCGAAAATGGAGAAGAATGGGTGTTTAATCTTAGTGAAAAAGGACGTAAAGCTTGGCAACCTTATCAAGACTTTTGCTACGGTCATCTTTTTTATTAGTCAGATAAAAGAAATTCAACCAATAGACTCAGATAAAAGTAAAATTTATTTCTATTATGGTGTGAAAGGGATCCCTTCATGGGCAACCAATGAAGAAATACAATCCGCTTTTAGTGAACTTGATATTGTGCTGAATGGAATAAATCGCGAACTGTATCAGTTAAATATCGAAAAGTTACCCGATAACCATTTTAAAGTATTGAGTTATCCAGTACCTATTGAGTAATCAATGGCTTGATATAGACTTAAATGAAATAATAAAGCGATATCTCTTTCTTACCCCGACCCAGTGTCGGGGTAATACGTTTAATACTGATGTTTAATAAGAATAAGACTGGCAGCTAAACGAGAAGTGACTTGCAACTTCTTTAAAATATTACGAATATGAACTTTCACTGTTTCTTCAGAAATAAATAAATTTTCAGCAATTTGCTTATTTTTCATTCCCGCAGACACTTCATGAAGCACATCTAACTCTCTTTTAGTCAACGCTGAAAGTGGGTCAGAATAGTTTTGCCTAAGCTGAATATATTGCCACACTCGCTCACTATAAACGGGATGTCCAACCGCAGCTTTGCGTAGGCTCAGTAATAGCATGTCTAATTCACACTCTTTTAAAAGATAACCGTTTGCGCCTGCATCCAACGCAGCATAAACATCATTACGTGAATCAGAAACGGATAAAACAAGAACATAAGATGTTAAACCAGAGCGACGAAGTGTTCGAATAATATCAATACCTGAACGCCCTTGTAGATTTAAGTCCATCATAATTAAGTCTGGATTTAACTGTTTTGCAGCAGTTACTGCCTCTTGAGCATTGCCACTTTCGCTTACTACGACAAAATCCTTGTCTTTTTCTAACAATAGCCGTAATCCATATCTCATGATAGGGTGATCATCCACTATCATAATTGAGTAGCTAGGCATAACCCCTCTCCCTAAAAAAAATAATAATGTGCGTAATCTTTCCAATAGCAGAAAATAAAAAAGTAAATTCCAAATGAAGAATAAAAATTAGAATCAGACATCTTATTAAAACAATAAGAAAATAAATTGACGGTTGGCAATATTACACCAATTATTGTTACGGGTAAAAAAGAAAAATAACCCAAAAGACTAACAAAAAAATCTAATTC
>NZ_MIIZ01000145.1:0-284 GCF_001743005.1 Shigella sp. FC1967
GTTTATCGTTTTGTTTCACTTTATCTTTTTCCGCTGCTTCGCGCTTAGCTAATTCCGCTGCTTCACGTTTTGCTTCTTCAGCTTCACGTTTCGCTTTTTCTTCGGCGTCTTTCTTTGCCTTTTCAGCTTCACGTTTTTGCTTTTTTCTTCAGCTTCGCGCTGTGCTTTCTCTTGTGCTTCGCGCTGGGCTTTTTTCTTCTGCTTCGCGATGCGCCTTTTTCTTCCGCTTCACGCTGAGCTTGCTCATCCGCTTGCGCTTTTTTCAACGGCGTCACGGTTCACAT
>NZ_MIIZ01000146.1:0-284 GCF_001743005.1 Shigella sp. FC1967
GGCTGAATATCTCAACGCTCAGTTCGGTGCGGTTCGTTTTGCGTACAACAAAGCTCTGCACATCAAGAAAGACGCTTACCAGCGGCACGGCGTAAATTTAAACCCGCGTAAAGACCTTAAACCGCTGCTTGCAGTGGCGAAAAAAATCCCGCAGATATGGGTGGCTTAAAGAATATGACTCCATAGCATTGCAGCAGGCGGTGATTAACCTTGACGTGGCTTTCTCCAACTTTTTTAATCCGAAACTAAAAGCCCGTTTTCCCACGTTTAAAAGTAAGCATGGC
>NZ_MIIZ01000147.1:0-283 GCF_001743005.1 Shigella sp. FC1967
CGAAAATTACGATCAAAAGCCAATCAGTTTCGTATACGTTTTATCAAAATTCTTACCAGCAATATTCGAAATGTTCTTAATACATTAGGTGATGAAATCCAGTCAATTTACATCACTGTAGTTTATGTTTCTACTTAATAACCTATGACCATTGACTATGAAGTTTATTATTCAAATTATTCCCCGAAAATTACGATCAAAAGCCAATCAGTTTCGTATACGTTTTATCAAAATTCTTACCAGCAATATTCGAAATGTTCTTAATACATTAGGTGATGAAATC
>NZ_MIIZ01000148.1:0-283 GCF_001743005.1 Shigella sp. FC1967
CACACCGAGCATAAGAAAGAGCCGCGAGCGACCTCTGTGCTCAATGACATCTTCCAGGGTACGGAGGGGCATGATGAGTAGCCAGCTAGAACTTTTTCATGTCCAAGAGGCGTATGCCAAGGCCGATAAGCCGCTATCGAATGAGGAGCTCTACGATTCAGTGGCAGAGCTCGCTGGAATCCCGAAAAGCGCTCTGAATGAACAAAGTGAAATTGGCAAGGCAAAGGTCAAGCGGAGCAAGCTGAAAAGACAGATACGCTGGTATCAGCAAACCCTTAAGTCG
>NZ_MIIZ01000149.1:0-283 GCF_001743005.1 Shigella sp. FC1967
CCCTCACGGTACTGGTTCACTATCGGTCAATCAGGAGTATTTAGCCTTGGAGGATGGTCCCCCATATTCAGACAGGATAACACGTGTCCCGCCCTACTCGTCGAGTTCACAATAACAGCATCTTCGGATACGGGGCTATCACCCTTTACTGCCGGACTTTCCAGACCGTTCTCCTGATGCTGCTATTGATTAAGACTCTGGGCTGTTCCCCGTTCGCTCGCCGCTACTAGGGGAATCTCGGTTGATTTCTTTTCCTCGGGGTACTGAGATGTTTCAGTTCTCC
>NZ_MIIZ01000150.1:0-283 GCF_001743005.1 Shigella sp. FC1967
AGTTTCCTCAAGGAGGAATTAACCCTGGAGAATCGCCAGAGCAGGCAATGTACCGAGAGTTGTTCGAAGAAGTTGGGTTAAGTCGCAAGGATGTCAAAATTCTTGCCTCCACACGTAACTGGTTACGTTACAAGTTACCTAAGCGTTTGGTGCGTTGGGACACAAAACCTGTTTGTATTGGACAAAAAACAGCGTTGGTTCCTTTTGCAGTTAACAAGTAATGATAAAGACATTAATGTTCAACAAAGCAAAAACGCCAGAATTTGATGGCTGGCGTTGGGTG
>NZ_MIIZ01000151.1:0-283 GCF_001743005.1 Shigella sp. FC1967
CCCCCATCTTGGTCTATCTGGGTGGTTTCCAATCCCCGGTCGTTATGGGTGAACGTGCGCTTCTGTCCAGCACGATCTGTAATGCTGGAGACGAGGCCTTTGCTGTCGTAGACGTAGGTTTCCTTGCCTCCCACAAAGCCGGTACACGGCGCACCCTCAACAACATCAGGCTTGAGCATCCCGTTGTGACGGCTGTAGGTATATCGCTGAACGTGGCCGAGGGCGTTGGTGACAGAGACACTTCCGTCAGCGTTGTAGCTTACCTGAGTCTTCTCTGCGCCCC
>NZ_MIIZ01000152.1:0-283 GCF_001743005.1 Shigella sp. FC1967
GTGACTGCTCCCCGCCGTAAACGGCGAGGCTTCCCACTTCTCAGACCGCAACCCTCTGTACGACGGATTTACGCGGGTCTCCATGGGGCTGAAACGACGCGTCCCGCCGCGTGTAATTCCAATATGCCCTTGTGTCGGATATTGATTGCCGCATTGATATCTCGGTCATGTTCAACTCCACATTTAGGGCATTGCCAGATACGCTTATGTAGTGGCATTTCTGACATTTTTATGACCGCAGCAATGACAGGTTTTCGAACTGGCAAACCATTGATCCAGTTTT
>NZ_MIIZ01000153.1:0-283 GCF_001743005.1 Shigella sp. FC1967
GAGAACTGAAACATCTCAGTACCCCGAGGAAAAGAAATCAACCGAGATTCCCCTAGTAGCGGCGAGCGAACGGGGGAACAGCCCAGAGTCTTAATCAATGGCAGCATCAGGAGAACGGTCTGGAAAGTCCGGCAGTAAAGGGTGATAGCCCCGTATCCGAAGATGCTGTTATTGTGAACTCGACGAGTAGGGCGGGACACGTGTTATCCTGTCTGAATATGGGGGGGACCATCCTCCAAGGCTAAATACTCCTGATTGACCGATAGTGAACCAGTACCGTGAG
>NZ_MIIZ01000154.1:0-283 GCF_001743005.1 Shigella sp. FC1967
CTGATAATCATCATCGTTTGTGCAATGGTATAACGCTAAAACAAGCTGACATTGTTCTGGAGTTCCGCATTCTATTGCCCAGCGGATCAACTCCGAAAAGGTCAATCCGTTCGGTTTCCAGTGTTTTTTATGCCGTAACGCTAACGCCTTAAATTTTTTCACGCCCTTGATTATATTTTTCTGCCCCCGATCACCGGATCTTCACAACGAACCCCTTGAACCGGTCGCTTATCAAATGACAATTCCCATAAATTTAATTCTTCGATGTATTCGTAATCTTCTG
>NZ_MIIZ01000155.1:0-10419 GCF_001743005.1 Shigella sp. FC1967
TTTTGTAAATTTGACTTAGGTATGAATATAACTGTTTTATCGTTTTTACGATAATTGCGGCAATCTGCCCTCTGTTAAATATATATAAATAGTCTTACGTTACACGTCTAAAAACCATTTATCCCCCTTTTATTCTCTATTTAAAAATAGAGGATAAATAGAGTTAGCTATTATCTTAATTTATTAAGTTAATGGTTAGATATATATTTAAAAAATAGGAATAATTAATGAAAAAGTTATTATTATCTGCAATTATCACTTCTGCAATGGCTGTGATTGCCACTCCTGCATTTGCAGAAGACACTGTTACTCCTGCACCCACAGAAGTAACAGTCAATGGCGGTACTGTTAACTTTGAAGGTTCTGTTGTTAATGCAGCTTGTGGTGTTGATAGTAGCTCAGCAAACCAAACTGTTCGTTTAGGTCAATTCCGTGTTGCCGAATTTACTAAAAAAGGTGATGAAACAGGTCGCATTCCTTTTAGTATTAAATTAAATAACTGCGATATTACCGTTTCAACATTAGCTGCAATTACTTTTAATGGTACCGCTTCGGATGGCGATGCAAGCGCATTTGCATTACAAGGTAGTGGTGCGGCGGCAAATGTCGCATTAAAAATTACTGACTCCAGCAGTAAAAATGTTATTCCAGGCCAACCATCAACGACTCAAAAATTAATTGAAGGCGAAAACCAATTAAATTATAACGCATCTCTTGTTTCAACAGATGACACCGTTAAGGCGGGTAGCGCAAACGTTACCACAAACTTTATGGTGACCTATTCTTAATAGCTAATTATTTTTGATTGATATCTTATTGCCAAGGACGGCATATTTTTCTCAAAAATACAATTACCCTATATTCATTACCTAATATATTTCAATCATGAAAAAAATACTTATATTTCTTATTATTTTTCTCTTTCCATTATTATCTTATTCTAATGGTGTTTCATTAGGTGCTACACGTATTATTTATAATTCAAATATTAAACAAACCAACCTTGTTATTACTAACTCCGATAAAGAAAATAGCTTTTTTAATTCAATCATGGGTTTCTGATAATCAAGGCGTTAAAAATAACGATTTTATAGTAACACCTCCTTTTATATATTTCTTGATGCAAATAAAGAAAATGCATTAAGAATTATGTATACCGGTGCATCTCTACCTGAAGATAGAGAAAGTTTATTTTGGATGAATGTAAAAGTGATCCCGTCATTACAAGATGAACTCGCTAATGAAAACACACTACAAATCGCAATACAGAGCCGCATAAAGCTTTTTTATCGCCCTGGAAATTTGCCTGCTTATAATGAAAAAGTTGCAAATGAGATTTCTTTTTCTTACCAGAATGGTGAGCTTATTGCGAATAACCCAACGCCTTATCATATCACTATGGTGAATTTAGCAGTAGCGGATAATAAACTCCCTGCAAGTATCATGATCAATCCTTTCTCTCAATTAATGTTAGGAAAAATAAAGAGCAATGCGAGCTTAATTTCATTTCAAACAATAAATGATTATGGCGCGCAGACGGCAGTATTAAAAAAAGAAATTTCTCATTAATGATTGCATCGGCTCCAAGCGTCTTGGTCAAAAACATGATTAATAAAAATACAGTTTATTTTTTCTTTTCTGGTGCTATGACTATATCAATGGCGTTGCCATTGTTGGCACACAGTGCAAACCGATTTAATCCTGCTTTTTTGGCTGATTCTCCTGATTCTGTCGCCGATTTAAGCTATTTTGAAGCTGGAAATAGTATCAAACCGGGAGATTATCCTCTTGATATTATTTTTAATCATGAGTATCTGAGAACAGAAAACATTCATTTTATTAGCCAAGATAAAACTGTAATTCCTTAGTTTAAATAAATCTTTTTATCAATCACTAGGTATTAATATTAAAATATTTTCTGATATTGAAAATACCTTAGATAATCAATGTATTAATATTGAAGATATTATTCCTGACTCTGTTGTTAATTATGATATTGATAAACAAGCATTAAAAATTCAAATCCCTCAAGCAGCTTTAGATCTTAAAGCCCGTGGTTATATTCCACCAGAGAAATGGGATAACGGCATTACTGCAGGAATATTAAATTATACCTTTAGCGGCGCCAACAGTTGGGGAAATTCTCATAATAATAGTTACTATCTCAATCTACGTAGTGGGATCAATATTGGTGCTTGGCGATTAAGAGATTATTCCACTTGGAATTCATCAAATGGAAAAAATCAGTGGAACCATATCAATACTTATCTTCAACGCAATATTGTGTCACTAAAAAGCCAATTACAAATTGGCGACAGTTATACGTCATCAGCACTTTTTGACAGCATTAATTTCCGAGGTATTTCCTTAGAAAGCGATAACACGATGTTACCTGATAGCCAAAGAGGTTTTGCCCCTATTGTTAGGGGGATCGCAAATAGCAATGCCAAAGTCGTTATAAGACAAAATGGCTATATTATTTATCAAACCTTTGTTGCCCCTGGCGCATTTGAAATTAGAGATCTCTATCCAACATCAAATAGCGGCGATCTCTATGTTTCGATTGAAGAAAATGACGGCAGTAAACACGATTATGTTGTGCCGTATTCTGCCGTGCCCATTTTACAACGAGAAGGTCAAAAACAATTTGTGATCCAAGCAGGTGAAATTCGCCAAAATAATCAAAATAAAAAACCACGCTTTTTGCAAGGCCATCTGATCTATGGATTACCTTATGACACAACGGCATACGGTGGCGCTTTAGTTACCGCAGAATATCAATCTTATGCGCTTGGGGTTGGTAAAAATATGGGCACCTTGGGTGCCATGTCAACGGATATCACTTTTGCTCATAGCAAACTCCCTGATGATTCAATATCAGAGGGCTACTCTTTACGCTTTCTCTACGCAAAATCACTTAACCAATTTGGTACTAATTTTCAGTTATTAGGCTATCGCTATTCTACTTCTGGCTTTTACACACTGGAAGAGACGCTCAACACAAGTATGTCTGGTTATCTCTATGAAGATAATCAACAAACACCTTCGCGTTATTTTGATCTGCGTAATCATAAAAAAGGCAGTCTCCAGATCAATTTGTCACAACAACTTGCCGATTATGGCTCTGTTTTTATGACAACACACTGGCAAAACTATTGGGGAACAAATGAGAAAAACGTATTAGTCCAAACAGGTTATAACGGCAATATTAAAGGGCTTTCTTACAACATTATTTATAGTTATAACCGCATGATGAACAGTGGGGAACGGGATCAAACACTTTCTCTTGGGGTTTCTATTCCGTTACAACTTCTTATGCCTTCAAGTTATCAATCAAGTAATAGTGCCTATCTCACTTATAATTACAGTCATAATAATAACGGCTATTCTGCCCATAATGCAGGTGTTGCTGGCACATTACTCGATGACAATACGTTAAATTACAGTGTTCAACAGGGATATAGTAATCAAGGAGGGAGTTATACAGGCAGTGCTTCTCTTGGATATCAAAGCCGATATGGCAATCTCAATGCTGGCTATAACTACCATCAAGATGCTCAACAACTCAATTACAGCCTTGCAGGCGGTATGTTGTTACATAGTGAAGGGATCACATTAAGTCAGCCATTAAGCTCAAATACTATTCTCGTTGATGCTGACAAAACAGCAGATGTCCCTATTGATAATGCGACGGGTATTTATACTGATTGGCGCGGATTTGCTGTTATTCCTTATGCGACAGCTTATCGTCAAAATAAAGTGGCACTTGATACCACCACACTCCCAGACAATGTCGAGATTGAACAAAATATTCAGCAAGTTATTCCCACTCAAGGTGCCGTTATTAAAGTTAACTTTGACGCTAAAACGGGATATCGCTTATTACTGACACTAAAACAACAAGGGCGGCCTTTACCTTTCGGTGCAATTGCCACCGATAAGCAAAACCATCTCTCCGGTATTGTGGGCGATGACGGTTTGCTCTACCTCTCTGGCGTCCCTCATTCAGGCCTATTGGATGTTCGCTGGGGCAATGGATCCTCTAAACATTGCCAAGTCAATTATCAATTACCTTCTGAACAACATAATGAGCCCTTTATAAAGATGACACAGGAGTGCCAATAATGCGCAGATTAATGGTTATTTTAGCTTTATTGATACTTTCTATAAGCAAAGGCAATACCTATGACACGCTGATCCAAATTAATGCCAGAGTGACAGGCAACACTTGCACGGTAGAAACCAATTCAAAAAACATTACGGTAAAATTGGGTAATATTGCGACGAAAGATTTCACTTCAACGACAATTGCTCAACAACGTACACCGATTATCCCTTTTAGTATTAAGTTGATAGATTGCCAACCCGAAGCCAGCGGCGTAAAAGTCAGTTTCAAAGGCACACCGTCTACATCCGATAATACATTGCTTGCGATTAATCAAGATGGGGCTCAAGGTGTTGCTATTGCGCTTATGGATAAGTCAGGTACACCTATTGCCATCAATGAAAAGAGCCAACCTTACCCCTTATTGCCTAATCAAGATAATACCTTGCAATTCTATGCCCGCTACGTCGCAACACATTTACCTGTAAGTTCAGGTCAAGCTAATGCAACCACGACTTTTTTACTGGAGTACCAATAATGAAATATTCCCTTTCTTTCTTATCATTACTGGTTTTTTTAGTGCTTATTCCTGAAAAAATGGCGTGGGCAGTAGCAGATCCGCTCATTGTATCTCCGGTTCCGATGAGTTTTGATGGTGCAGCAGACGGAACCCCCGCAGGTACTCCAATTACTTCAACATGGATTGGAGAAACATCCGTTTATAATGGTTTTAAATGTGAGAATAAATTTCTACAAAAATGCTGGGTTGAAACCCTTTATGCTAATGCATTAGGTTCAAAAATAAGTGGCATTTACTATTACGAAGGCAGTAATCGATATCCCGTTTATGCCCTTGCTGGTGTAAAAGGCATTGGTTATGCCTTTGGTTTAAAAGATAACAATGACAGCGTTTCTTATGTTCCTATTGATGTAGGCACAGGCTCAAGTGCGACGGTTATTTATCCCGCAGTCGGATCAACAGTCAACAAAGGTGTAGATCGTGTTTCATTAAAAGCAAAAGTTGTCTTTGTTGTCACTGACGAGCACTTAGAAACGGGTGTTTATAATATTCCTTACACTGTCATTGCAAATACGTGGTCTGAATATGGTGGCGGTCATAAAGGTAACAACACCTCACTTGTTGCAATAAATCCTGTAACAATCACCATTAAGGCCCGAGGTTGTACAGTTAATACCAAAAATCTCACTTATAAATTAGGTGATATCTCAATGCGGGATATGAGTGCGATCGGCTCGACATCAAAAACACAAACCAAATCTATTTCAGTAACTTGTGATACTAATGTTCACTTGTATGCCAGCATGACAGACCAATCCACTTATTCTAATAATACAGATACCCTCACCTTAACATCAGATTCAGATGCATCAGGCATTGGTATTCAGTTTTTCTTTAATGATAACCCTAGCCCAGTCACTTATGGACCCGACATTAGTGCCACGGGACAACCTAATCAACGTTTACTTCATATAACAACGTCTAATAACGAAAACTACACATTAAACCTGTCGACTCGGTATATCACAACTGGAACATTAAAACCTGGTAAAGCAAACGGGTTAGCCAGTCTGACATTTTCTTATCAATAATGATTTGTATTTTTAAGGCTGATAAATGATAGATAGCAGCAAAACCATTAATTTTCGAATAGGCCAGCGAATACGCCATTTACGAAAAAAATTAAAATGCTCAGGGACGTTATTTGCAAAAGAATTAGAGATAAGCCAGCAACAGCTTTCTCGTTATGAACGTGGGAACTAATAGGGATCAGTATCGAATTAATTTTATCGTATCTCTGAAAAAATTTTGATGTTTCATATTTAGTTTATTTTTTTTACAAAGTGATTTATGCGTCATTGTATTGAACAACGAAAAAAAAAAACTCAAGAAAAAAAAATAATCGGTTAATTTGCCGAAAAGCTGTATTAAGAATGATTTTAATTTAGCATAGCCTTATTTACCTTTTTTGCTTATCACTGACTCTCTTTTTTCTTCTTTTTTTATAAAAAAGCCACCTTTCAGGTGGCTTCAAATTATATTCAAACGCGATTAGCGTCCTGCTTTTAATTTTTGGTAATAGCTTTCGTATAATACCGTTGCATCACCCACATCATTTTGCCATTCACCTTTATTAATAATCTCTTCTGTTGGATAAAGAGAATTATCTTTTGTGATCACATTTGGCAGTAACTTTTGTGCGGCGAGATTAGGTGTTGGATAACCAATATTTTCTGCGACTTTTGCTGCAATTTCAGGGCGTAATAGGAAATCGATAAGTTTATGAGCACCTTCGACATTCTTGGCATTAGCAGGGATAGCCAAACTGTCCATCCAGAAAATACCCCCTTCTTTTGGCCACACCATTTCAATCGGTGCACCCGCATCGCGAGCAATAAATGCAGAGCCATTCCAAATCATCCCTAAATTAACTTCCCCTTGCATATAAGGGTTAGCGGGGTTATCTGAATTGAATGCTAATACATTTGGCATCAGCTTTTGTAGCTCTTTATACGCTTCTTCAATCTCTTTAGGATCTGTAGTGTTACCTGAATAGCCTAATTTCAATAAAGCCATTTGAAACACTTCACGAGCATCATCGGTTAGTAATAAGCTATCTTTATATTCAGGTTTCCATAAATCTGCCCATGAAGTAATGCTACTCACATCAACTTCATCGCTATTAATACCAATAGCCGTCGCCCCCCAAATATAAGGGATGGAATAATCATTTTCTGGGTCGAATGATTTATGCAATAAGCTAGGATCGAGATTATCAAAATTGGTTAGTTTTGATTTATCGATTTTTTGTAGCATACCTTCATGACTCATTTTAGAAATAAAATAAGTGGAAGGAACCACCAAATCATAAGCACCTTCTTTGTAGGTCTTTAACTTGGTATACATGCTTTCATTGGATTCATAGGTGGAATAAATCACCTTAATCCCAGTTTCTTTCGTAAACTGTTCAAGCAAACCAGGCGGCACATACTCCGTCCAGTTGTAGAAATATAATGTCTTACCATCATCAGCAGATGCTGTGCCGATACTTAATGCCATTACGCTGGCAGCAAGTACTGAGGACCACTTTTTCATTTATGTTTCCTTCAGTGGTTGATGCGTTAATATCAAATAGGCAGCGAGCCTACCTCCAACAGATTGGTCTTCAAGACCCCAAAAAGTGCGAGAAACTCGCACTAATACATTGTTTACGCTTTGCCAGTTCTGTCTCTTAAGATCAACTGACTAATTAACACTAATATTAAGGATAGACCTAAAAGGATGGTTGCAAGTGCATTCACTTCTGGCGAAACCCCCACTTTTACCATTGAATAAATTTTCAGTGGTAAAATTTCATAGCTTGGCCCCGTCACAAAAGAGGAAACGACGACGTCATCCATAGATAACGTAAAGCTTAATAACCAACCTGAAGCCACTGCTGGCATTGCTAATGGCATAATGATTTTACGTAAAATAGTAAATTCACCCGCCCCTAAATCTTTAGCTGCTTCCAACATTTTTACATCAAATCCACTTAATCGTGAGTACACAGTAACCACAACAAATGGCAGACAAAATGTAATATGTGAAAATAGAAGCGACCAAAATCCTAATGAAACACCTAGGATCATAAACAGGACAAGTAAAGAGATCGCCATAACAATATCTGGCGACATCATCACAACAAACAGCATTCCACCCACAAATTTTTTGCCACGAAAACGGTAGCGATAAAGTGCAACCGCCGCTAATGAGCCAATTAATGTCGCAAATGTCGCAGACGTGACTGCCATTGTTAATGAATGCCCAGCCGCTTGAAGCAGGCTGTCATTATTAAATAAAATGGCATACCAATCTGTGGTAAATCCTTTCCAATTAATCCCGAAACGTGATGAGTTAAAAGAGTTAACTATCAGAATGATGATCGGGATATAAAGATACGCGTAAATAATGGACATAAATCCACCACGCAATAACCGTCCTATCATTCTATTTCTACCTTCTTATGCAGTAACTTCACGGCTCGGTAATACACAAACAGCATTAATCCCATCACCAAGGTTAAACAAATACTTGTGGCTGCACCGAAAGGCCAATCACGAATATTTAAAAATTGGCTCTTAATGACGTTACCAATTAATAAATTTTTCGCGCCCCCCATTAAATCAGCAACAAAGAATAAGCCCATCGCAGGTAACATCACGAGTAAACAACCCGCAATAATGCCCGGCATGGTTAATGGAATAATAATGCGAATAAAGGTTTGAAATTTATTAGCCCCTAAATCGCGCGCTGCTTCTAAACAAGGTTTATCTAATTTCTCAATGCTGGAATATAACGGTAATACCATAAAAGGTAATAAAATATAAACCAGCCCCAGCACAACGGCTTCTGGGGTATAAATAATTCTGAGTGGTTTATCAATAAGTCCAATCCACAACAAGAATTCGTTAAAATAACCTTTCGTACTTAGGAATATCTTTAATCCATAAATACGAATAAGCGAGTTTGTCCAAAAAGGTACAATCAATAAAAACAACATTAATGGCTGTATTTTCTTAGGCATTTTTGCAAGGAAATAAGCAAAGGGATAACCTAATAGTAAACACGCTAATGTTGCGACCACCGCCATATTAATAGAATGCAGTAACACTTCTGCATACATAGGATCAAATAAGCGATAGTAGTTATCGAGTGTAAAGACCATCTCGACAAGATTGGCATCATCACGAGTTAAAAAACTGGTCGCAATGATCATGATATTCGGCAAGAAGACGAACACCATCAACCAACCCACAACACCTGTAATTACGATGTTTTGAAATAGTTTACGTGTTTTCTTCATCTGCCAGCACGACCTCCCAGCTTTCAACCCAAGTTACTGCAATTTTTTGGTCTAACGAGTGATCAACATCTGGATCATCTTCATTAAAAAATTCACTGACCATCACCACCTTGCCATTTTCCATCTCAACAACAGAATCTAGCGTCATGCCTTTATAGTTACGTTCACGAACATAACCAATTAGCCCAGGAAGGTTTTCAAGATCGTGAATTTCTTCAACACGGAGATCTTCAGGTCGAAGTAATACTTTGAGTGGCTGGTTTTGTGTCACAGGTAATGTGGTATAGATATCACATTCATGACCTTCAACATCAGCACGGATCCGCGTTTCATCAATGCGATGAAGAACGCGCGCATCAAAGATATTAATTTCACCTATAAATTGCGCAACGAACAGATTGGTTGGCTCTTCATAAATTTCTCGCGGAGTACCATCTTGCTCGATACGGCCTTCACGCATCACCACGATCCGGTCTGACATAGTCAGCGCCTCTTCTTGGTCATGAGTCACGAAAATAAAGGTGATCCCTAATTTACGCTGTAAGGCTTTTAATTCATTTTGCATCTGTTTACGTAATTTGTAATCCAGTGCCGATAATGATTCATCAAGCAATAAGACCTTGGGTTTATTCACAACCGCACGCGCAATCGCGACACGTTGTTGTTGCCCCCCAGAAAGGTGCGCAGGACGGCGTTGTGCGAAATCTTCAAGTTGCACCATACGCAAGGCTTCTTCAACGCGACTATTAATCTCATCAGCAGGTGTTTTTTGCATACGAAGACCAAATGCGACATTTTCAAAAACCGTCATATGTGGGAAAAGCGCGTAACTTTGAAAAACGGTATTTACAAAACGTTGTTCTGCTGGGATATCCGTAATATCTTGCCCATCAAGGATAATTTGCCCATCATCAACGTCTTCTAAACCCGCGATTAAACGCAAAACCGTCGTCTTACCACAGCCCGAAGGACCAAGGATGGTTAAAAACTCGCCATGGTTGATAGTGAGATCGAGGCGGGAAATAATTTGTTTTCCGTCGAAACCTTTACTTAAGGATTTTAATTCGACAACTGGTATCAGAGATGTTTTCTCAGTCATTTAAGGTAATACTCTATCCCGAAGAATAATGCAGATAGAACCGCCACTGGAAAAGACTGTGTGAGCTGCCGGAGCATTATGCTCCACAGAAGCCCAAAACCAGCGACGCCGTATGTATAGTACAAGCGGAAAATAATAAACGCAGTGGCGTGAAATTGAAAGCAAAAAGGCGCATAAACAATGAAAAACTATTCATATTTAAGTTTTTCATCATAAACCACGCCCTTGATAATTTATATTAAAAATGCAATGAAATCAAAAGGCTATTAATTCATATAAATCATAAAAATCGATTAAGTTTATGATTAAATAATTTTTCTCTTAGAAGTTGTCTAATTGCCTTATTTTCC
>NZ_MIIZ01000156.1:0-282 GCF_001743005.1 Shigella sp. FC1967
AAAATTAACTGCAAATAAAAGAGATGGATATCGCCGCTAAAGGTGGATTTCTTTACGCACAAGCGATGGAAGAATCGAGTTACTACAAAGAAGAAAAAGAAAAAAATGTAATAAGTGGACTTTGTGTATTACTAAAAAAGAAATATACGAAAACATTTTATAATACCAATAATAAAGTTACCGAAAATTAACTGCAAATAAAAGAGATGGATATCGCCGCTAAAGGTGGATTTCTTTACGCACAAGCGATGGAAGAATCGAGTTACTACAAAGAAGAAAAAG
>NZ_MIIZ01000157.1:0-282 GCF_001743005.1 Shigella sp. FC1967
CGAGATGACGGAGAGGAAAACGAAGCTGCGGCCAATATCGTGGACTTGCTTAATGGATGTCACGACCTACTGGATACAGCAATAATCAATTACCTTTTTAAGGTGGGAAAAATCAACGAGCAAGAGATTTTGTCGCTTATCTATTATGGAGAGCTGTGTGATCATTCTCTTGTCGGTACGCCTTTTTTCAAGGTTACATATCCCGAGTGAAAATAACGTCCACAAACGCAATGTCATTCCGATAAAAAAAGGGGGCTAGTCAGCCCCTATTTTAATGAAGAG
>NZ_MIIZ01000158.1:0-282 GCF_001743005.1 Shigella sp. FC1967
CGTTACTGAGTTTTTCACCCAAAAAGAAAGACTAGCTCTATTTTTATATAAATAATCCGTAATTGTTTAACGATTACGGATTTTTTATATTCAATAAAATAGTGGGATATCTCTATTTTAGCGAAAAACGCCGTAAACCCTCGCCCAGTAAATCATCATGATTACTCAATTGATATATTGCCATAACGTGTTAAAATAAAAACATTATATCAATGAGCGCTGATGATGTTAAGAGCAACAAAAGTACGCATCTACCCAACACCAGAACAGGCTGAATATCTC
>NZ_MIIZ01000159.1:0-282 GCF_001743005.1 Shigella sp. FC1967
CTTTCGATACCGCAGCGTGATTCGGAGGTAGAGCCGGAATTTCGTTTTCCGGTACGTTTTACTACCACAATTTGCCTGTTTATCCTTTCGGAGACCGGGGCTAAGTCCGAGTCAATCAAGTGGTGCATTTGGGTTAATGTCGTTGGCTGGTATTTAATGAGAACGTGACAAGCGCCTCTCACGTTGCTAAGATTGGATTGCGACGTCTAATCTGAGCAACGAATGCACAAGATTTAGAGTACCAGAGCCCTGTGATGCTGTCACGGGGCTTTGTTACATCTG
>NZ_MIIZ01000160.1:0-281 GCF_001743005.1 Shigella sp. FC1967
AAATTAAATTAAGATATTATAAATAAAACATACTTTAAAATTTCTATATTTATAATTTAAGAATAGATTTAACGAATAAATTTATCGCTCATCTATTTAATAATAAGAGTGACAACTCTATTATTTATCATATTTAATTCCTTTTTCATTAAAATTGATAACAACAATAATTATTATTAAAGAAATTAAATTAAGATATTATAAATAAAACATACTTTAAAATTTCTATATTTATAATTTAAGAATAGATTTAACGAATAAATTTATCGCTCATCTATTTA
>NZ_MIIZ01000161.1:0-281 GCF_001743005.1 Shigella sp. FC1967
AAATAGAGAACTCCAGACGCAAAAAAGCCAACCCATTGGGTTGGCTTTCTCGTCTTATTTAATGCCTGGCAGTTCCCTACTCTCACATGGGGAGACCCCCACACTACCATCGGCGCTACAACGTTTCACTTCTGAGTTCGGCATGGGATCAGGTGGGACCGTTGCGCTATGGCCGCCAAGCAAATTCTGTTTTATTACCCGTGCCTCACCTTTTAACGGCTCGTCACCAGTAATTATCAATCTTAAACAAGCTTACTTCATCGTTTTGTCTCTCTGACAAA
>NZ_MIIZ01000162.1:0-281 GCF_001743005.1 Shigella sp. FC1967
TTATGGGCGACAGTGATTGGAACACCGTTAGGTATTCTTGCAGGGATTTATCTTGCTGAATATGGTCGCCGTTCATGGCTTGCTGAAACGACACGTTTTTATTAACGATATTTTGCTATCAGCACCATCAATCGTTGTCGGGCTCTTTGTTTACACCATTGTTGTTGCACAGATGCAGCACTTTTTCAGGATGGGCTGGAATTATCGCATTAGCGTTACTGCAAATTCCTATCGTTATTCGTACTACTGAAAATATGTTGAAGTTAGTCCCTGATAGCTTA
>NZ_MIIZ01000163.1:0-281 GCF_001743005.1 Shigella sp. FC1967
TGCAGACTCCAATCCGGACTACGACAGACTTTATGAGTTCCGCTTGCTCTCGCGAGGTCGCTTCTCTTTGTATCTGCCATTGTAGCACGTGTGTAGCCCTACTCGTAAGGGCCTGATGACTTGACGTCATCCCCACCTTCCTCCGGTTTATCACCGGCAGTCTCCTTTGAGTTCCCACCATAACGCGCTGGCAACAAAGGATAAGGGTTGCGCTCGTTGCGGGACTTAACCCAACATTTCACAACACGAGCTGACGACAGCCATGCAGCACCTGTCTCAGC
>NZ_MIIZ01000164.1:0-280 GCF_001743005.1 Shigella sp. FC1967
ATTGGGTTACATTGTACAATATCAGCCAATTACCTCCAGAGCAGTCACAAATCCAATTGGCAAAAGCAATAGGAATCGAACAACCGTCTTTAGTGAGAAACCCTAGATCAATTGGAAGAAAAAAAACTGATATGTGCTGTAATTGATCATCGTCTCAAACCATTAAAATTAACTCAAACCCATTGGGTTACATTGTACAATATCAGCCAATTACCTCCAGAGCAGTCACAAATCCAATTGGCAAAAGCAATAGGAATCGAACAACCGTCTTTAGTGAGAA
>NZ_MIIZ01000165.1:0-280 GCF_001743005.1 Shigella sp. FC1967
CCAGTTAAGACTCGGTTTCCCTACGGCTCCCCTATACGGTTAACCTTGCTACAGAATATAAGTCGCTGACCCATTATACAAAAGGTACGCAGTCACCCCATAAAGAGGCTCCTACTGCTTGTACGTACACGGTTTCAGGTTCTTTTTTCACTCCCCTCGCCGGGGTTCTTTTTCGCCTTTCCCCTCACGGTACTGGTTCACTATCGGTCAATCAGGAGTATTTAGCCTTGGAGGATGGTCCCCCCATATTCAGACAGGATAACACGTGTCCCGCCCTACT
>NZ_MIIZ01000166.1:0-10375 GCF_001743005.1 Shigella sp. FC1967
CTTTTTTAATTGAGTTATGAGATTAATCCTCTTAAAAATTAGCTAGTTAATCAATCTTAATGCACTTAATTCTCAAGAAAATCCTTTTCAATTACCTTTATACTTAACAAGGTAATACTGTTCTGACAAATCATAACGACTGACGATGTAATGAATATTAGGGGGAGATTACTTGAGCTTTGGGATTCAATAAACTCAGTTATATATGATTGGGGGAAAGCTAATCAATTTAATATTTACTGATAACGATATATATCATACATAACTGTGTTTATATTGAGTTCTTTATTTCATTTCTTTGTTTATAGCAATGTCATTTTTATTATCTTTAAGTGAAAGTTTCACATTACCGTTAGGCACACAGCTACAGGCTAAAATTTTACCTGAGCGTTTAATTGCGCCAGCTTTTAATGCATTAACATCGCCTTCATCTAATTGGATAGCACAAGAGCCACAAAGGCCAGCTCGGCAACTATAAGGAATGGTATAACCATTATTTTCAAGCTGTTCTAACAGGACTTCTTGGTTATTACCTTCGAAAACCTCACCGTTAAATTCAATACTGACAGTCTGTTCTTGTGCGTTTTCAACAATAGGTGTTGATTGTGTTTCAACAGGTGCTGTTACAAGATATTGTTTCGCTTCTTTATAAGCTAATACTTCAACAGTGTCTCCCACACGAATAATACCCGTTTGACGAATGATGATATTTTGACCAAAATCGACATCACCCGTTTCATCACTACGGAATGTTTGCAGTGTTGCGAGTGGTTCTGTGTTAGGATGTTTAACGCCTTTATCAATACTGATTGTGGTCATGATGCAACGGCTACAAGGTTTCATAAGATCCATCACAACAGCGCCAATACGAATAGTTTGCCAAGTATCTTCTTCAAAAGGCTTTGCACCTGTTATGAGGATATTGCCTCGAAATTGCTCAATATTAATTGAAGCGGGGCAACGCTGTTGTAAGTATTGAAATGAGGCTTCATTAATTAATAAATAAGGGTAACCATCAGCGAAAGAAACCGCGGTTTCTGGATTTTTTTTCACTCGACGGGTCGATTTTTCACCCGTCCAACGAAGTTGAACATCCATTTTTAAATAACGACTGAACCACTGATTTATTTCATCTGGTGCCACATACGCGGTAAAATGGTTGCCCCAAACTTCTGTCGGCTGCAATGTGGTCTCAAAATCTTGATAAGTGATAGCAATGCCTTCACCATCAGGTGCTTGAATATAAATACCGTTTGCCATGACAGTGGGAATAAAACACAGCAAAATGGGAAATTTTCGTGCTGTGATAAAAGTCCCTTCTGGGGTGGTTATCATAAAATCACGATCAAACGTGAATCCGCTCTCACGAGCAAATGCATGAGAAAGTCGAATTCCCTTCATTGATTTAACTGGGTGTATATAAAGGCGTGAAACGTTGATCATCGGTGCTCCCAAAAAGACATTATTATTTTTTATAGCCAGTAACTTTATGACAACGTAATACAATTAGCTATAATGCCCAACAATTTTATTTTAGGTGGTAACAATATTATGCGCTCTCTGTTTGCCAGCACAGGCCGAGGTCTGGAAGAACTATTAAAATCTGAACTTGAACACCTTGGTGCTCAGGCTTGCCAGATAACACAAGGCGGTGTTTATTTTCGTGCTGATGATAAAACCATGTATCAGTCTTTACTTTGGAGCCGTTTAGCGTCACGTATTATGTTGCCGTTAAATGAGTTCAATGTTTATAGTGATTTAGACTTATATCTTGGTGTGCAGGCAATTGATTGGAGTGAAATTTTTACTGTTAATCAAACTTTTGCTATCCATTTTAATGGTACGAATGACATTATTCGTAATAGCCAATATGGTGCATTAAAAGCAAAAGATGCCATCGTTGACTCATTTCAACGTAAAATAGGGCAACGTCCAGATGTCGCTAAACAATCTCCTGATATCCGCTTAACTATCCACCTTCATAAAGAAAAGGCCTCATTGTCTTTAGATTTAAGTGGTGATGGTTTACATCAACGTGGCTACCGCGATTTAACAGGACAAGCACCATTAAAAGAAAACTTAGCTGCCGCAATTATTATGCGTTCAGGCTGGAAAACCGACACACCATTAATCGATCCAATGTGTGGCTCTGGTACATTATTAATTGAAGCTGCCATGATGGCGACTGACTGCGCTCCTGCATTAAATCGTGTGCATTGGGGATTCCGCCATTGGTTAGGTCACGATGAAGCGTTATGGAAAGAAGTGACTCATGAAGCGTTTGCCCGTTTCCGTGAAGGTAAAAAGAATACCACTGCGCGTTTCTACGGTTTTGATGTCGATAAACGTGTATTGGATATGGCAAGAGCCAATGCCCGCAGAGCGAATGTAGCTGAACTGATCACGTTTGCTCATGGTGATGCCGCTAAACTGACAAACCCTGTGTCAACAGAAATAAAAGGGACTATTATCAGTAATCCTCCTTATGGTGAGCGTTTAGAAAGTGAGCCAGCATTAATTGCACTACACAGCCAATTAGGACGAGCGATAAAAGCACATTTCCCAGGATGGCGATTATCGCTATTTAGTGCATCACCAGAATTGTTAAGTTGTATTCAATTACGTGCTGAAAGAGAGTTCAAAGCAAAAAATGGTCCTCTTGATTGTGTACAAAAGAACTATTTACTTTCTGATACACCATCAACGATTAACACTGGACTTGCGGAAGATTTTGCAAACCGTTTACGTAAAAATGAGAAAAAACTCGCGAAATGGGCAAAACAACAGCAAATTGAATGTTATCGTTTATACGATGCTGATTTACCTGAATATAATGTTGCTGTGGATCGCTATGGCGATAAAGTGGTTATTCAAGAATATGCCCCCCCTAAAACGGTTAATGAACACAAAGCCCGTCAGCGTTTATTCGATGTGATTAGCGCAACAATGGAAGTATTGGCATTACGTTCTGATCAACTGATTTTAAAAACCCGTCAACGCCAAAAAGGTAAACAGCAGTATGAAAAAATGGCCGAAAAGGGTGATTTTTTCTTAGTTGACGAGTTTGGTGCAAAATTTTGGGTAAACCTAACCGATTATCTTGATACCGGGTTGTTCTTAGATCACCGTATTGCACGAAAAATGCTGGGTGAAATGAGCAATGGAAAAGACTTCTTAAATCTTTTTGCTTATACCGGTACAGCTTCTGTTCATGCGGGAATTGGTGGTGCAAAAAGCACAACAACCGTTGATATGTCCCGTACTTATCTTGAATGGGCTGAGAAAAATTTCCAAGCGAATGGTTTATCTGGCAGACAGCACCGTTTAATGCAAGCAGATTGCATTCAGTGGTTAATGCAGAGCAATGAACAATTTGATGTGATCTTTATCGATCCACCGACGTTTTCTAACTCTAAACGAATGGAAAACACCTTCGATGTACAGCGGGATCACATTGAACTAATGAAACATTTGAAACGTTTGTTAAGAAAAGGCGGAACAATTATGTTCTCAAATAACAAACGTGGATTCAAAATGGAACATGACGAGTTAGCAAAAATTGGGTTGTGTGCAAAAGAGATAACACAGAAAACATTATCACAAGACTTTGCGCGTAACCGTCAAATTCACAATTGCTGGCTGTTAACTCATGCTGGTGAGGAATAATTTACAATGCCGTTAATTAGTTTGACTGGGGCTTATCTCTCTTTCAGTGATGCCCCATTATTAGATAGTACCGATTTATTTATTGAAGAAAATGAACGCGTTTGTTTAGTTGGACGCAATGGTGCGGGTAAATCAACGCTATTAAGAGTGTTATCGAAAGAGCAACCTTTAGATGATGGTCAAGTGGTTTATGAGCAAGATCTTGTAACTGCTCGTTTGCAACAAGATCCGCCAAGAGACATTGAAGGTACTATCTTTGACTTTGTTGCAGAAGGTGTTGAAGAAGATGCTAAATATCTAACGGATTACCACCATATTTCTAAATTGATTGAGACAGATCCTTCTGATAAAAATCTCAATAAAATGGCAGAGCTGCAAGAAGTACTTGATAGTCGTAACTTGTGGTTACTTGATAGCCGAATTGCAGAAGTGCTAGAAAAACTCGGTTTAGATGGTGAAGCAGATCTTTCTTCTCTATCTGGTGGTTGGTTAAGAAAAGCAGCATTAGGACGTGCATTAGTCAGCGCACCCAAAGTGCTGTTTTTAGATGAACCAACAAACCACCTTGATATTGAAACGATCCTTTGGCTTGAGAAGTTCTTAAAAGATTTCCAAGGAAGTATAGTCTTTATTTCTCATGACCGTTCATTTATCCGGAATATGGCAACGCGGATTATCGATCTTGATCGTGGAAAACTTTCTTCATGGCCAGGAAATTACGATAAGTATCTTGAAAGCAAAGAAGAAGCATTACGTGTTGAAGAGCAACAAAATGCAGAGTTTGATCGTAAATTAGCGCAAGAAGAAGCGTGGATACGCCAAGGTATTAAAGCTCGACGTACTCGCAATGAAGGTCGTGTTAGAGCATTAAAAGCGCTACGTGTTGAGCGCAGTGAACGCCGTGAAGTGTTAGGTAGTGCACGTATGCAGGTCGAAGAAGCGACTCGCTCTGGTAAAATTGTTTTTGAACTTGAAGATGTTAATTACAGCATTGGAATGCGTAAGTTAGTTCATGACTTTTCTGCCAAAGTACAACGTGGTGATAAAATTGCGCTGGTGGGACCGAATGGTTGTGGTAAAACCACTTTATTGAAACTCATGTTGGGCGATTTAAAAGCAGACAGCGGACGAGTTCATTGTGGTACTAAGCTTGAAGTTGCTTACTTTGATCAGCACCGTGCGACACTTGATCCTGATAAAACAGTCATGGATAACCTTGCTGAAGGTAAACAAGAAGTGATGGTTAATGGTCGTCCGCGCCATGTACTTGGTTATTTGCAAGACTTCTTATTCCCTCCAAAACGTGCAATGACGCCTGTTCGTGCTCTTTCAGGGGGAGAGAGAAACCGCCTATTACTGGCTCGTTTATTCTTAAAACCAAGTAACTTGCTTATTCTCGATGAGCCAACCAATGATCTCGATGTTGAAACATTGGAATTGCTAGAAGAGCTTGTTGATGCCTATCAAGGCACTGTTTTACTGGTTAGCCATGATCGTGAATTTGTTGATAATAGTGTAACTGAGTGTTGGATCTTTGAAGGTGATGGTGTTATTAACAGCTACGTTGGTGGATATTACGATGCTCAACAACAACGAGCACAGTCGGGTTCACTAAAAAGTGCGGCAAGCAAACCGCGCAATGCACCAGAAAAAGCTGAAAAAGAAGCAAAAGTGAAAGATAGCTCTAAAAAGAACACTCGTTCTAACAAGTTAAGTTATCATTTGGCGCGAGAACTTGAGCAACTTCCTGCTAAATTAGAAAGCTTAGAAACGCAGTTAAGTGCATTACAAGAAGAAGTAAGTGGGGCAGATTTTTTTACACGTCCTCATGAAGAAACAGAAAAAGTGTTAAAAGCGCTTGCAGATAAAGAACAAGAGCTTGAAACTGCTTTTGACAGATGGCAAGAGCTAGAATTGATGCAAAACGGCGAATAGCGACCGAAAACGGGGCATCACGCCCCCGTTTTACTTTCTGAGTTAACTATTCTTTTATTGATTATTCTAAATAAGAGGTGTCGCTGTGTGCTCTGGTCAACAACATCGTCATGAACATAAACATGAGCAAATATTATGTCCTCAGTGCGATCTGGTGGTCAGTGTTCCTCAATTAGTGCAAGGAACAAAGGCAACATGCCCTCGTTGCCATACTATCTTAGTTGCACGTTGGCGACAGCCTTTTTATCAACCTGTCGCATTAGCAATCAGCGCATTATTTATGTTGCTAATGGCAAGCCAGTTTACTTTCGTGAGTATGGAAGTGGCAGGTATTGCTAACAATGTGACACTGATGCAAATCCCAACGGTGATGTTTAGTGAAAATTACGTCGAATTAGGCGCATTTTTCCTACTGTTTGTTCAAATTGTGCCCGCTTTTTGTATGGTGGCAATCTTACTTCTTTGTACACCAATTCAATTACCTCGAAAGCTACAAATTTGGTTATCACGGATTTTATTCCAATTAAAATCGTGGTGTATGGCGGAGATTTTTCTTGCGGGTATTTTAGTTAGCTTCGTAAAATTAATGGCTTATGGTGATATTGGACTTGGACTCAGTTTCCTACCTTATGTACTTTATTGCTTATTTCAAATTCGAGCATTCCAGTGCCTTGATAAACATACTTTATGGGAAAAATTAGAACCTCGTCCAAATTATCCCGATATTGAATCAGGTAAATCAGGGCTAAAACAAGGCGTTAGATTATGTCGTTCATGTACGGCAATCTTACCCGCAGATCAATATGAATGTAGTCGCTGTGAAGTTAAAGGGTATGCAAGAAGACCGAAAAGCTTGCAATGGACAGTTTCCCTATTGATTACGTCATTTATTCTTTACATCCCTGCTAATTTATTACCTATCATGGTGACTGAATCATTAGGTAATAATATTTATTCCACAATTATGGCTGGGGTAATTTTGCTTTGGGAAGACGGCTCTTATCCTGTTGCGATGGTGATATTTATTGCCAGTATTATGGTGCCAAGCTTAAAAATGGTAGCAATAGCGTGGTTATGTTGGGATGCACATAAATCGAATGGAAAAAGAGATCCTGCTAGAATGCATTTTCTCTACGAGGTTGTTGAATATGTAGGGCGTTGGTCGATGATTGACGTCTTCGTCATTGCTGTTTTAGCTTCATTAGTCAGAATGGGACGTCTGATGAGCATCTACCCAGATTTTGGTGTGGTGCTATTTGCAGTAGTCGTGGTACTCACTATGTTCTCTGCAATGATGTTTGATCCTCGGTTGACGTGGGATAAATGTACAACCGAAGATGATAAACCGATGATTAAGGAGCCTAAGGGTGACTGAAAAGAATGAAACTGCTTTAACTGAAGCAAAAATTAACAAATTAAAAAGCTGGTCTCCAGTTTGGATCATACCGCTTGTCACCTTATTGATTGGTGCATGGATACTTTATTATCATTTCAGCCATCAAGGTCCTGAAGTTACCTTAATTACTTATAATGCTGAGGGCATTGAAGCCGGTAAAACGAAAATCAAAAGTCGTAGTGTAGATATTGGTTTAGTCGAAAGTGTCACACTCGACAGTAATTTTAGCCGCGTTATTATCAATGCACGTCTTGATACCGGCATGAATGAACTATTACGATCAGATACCGCTTTTTGGGTTGTAAGACCGCAAATAGGTAAAGAAGGGGTGACCGGGCTGGGAACCTTGCTTTCAGGTGCCTATATTGAATTACAACCAGGTTTGACTGGAAACGAGAAAAATGAATTTAATCTTCTCGACTCACCACCGCTAGCTTCGCCTGATGCGAAAGGCATTCGCATTAACTTGGTGAGCGAAAGAGCAGGTCAATTAAATGCAGGTGACCCTGTTTTATTTAGAGGTTATCAGGTCGGCTCTGTTGAAACCAGTGAGTTCAATATCGAGAGTCGAGACATGCATTATCAACTCTTTATTAAAGCGCCTTATGACAAAATGGTGACATCTAATGTTCGATTCTGGAAAGATTCGGGTATTGCTTTTGATATGTCTTCATCTGGGGTGCGTGTTGAAATGGCATCTCTTTCCACTCTCTTTAGTGGCGGAGTGAGTTTTGATGTTCCTGCGGGTTGGTTGCCAGGTGAACAAATTGCACCTAAAACAGAGTTTAAACTCTACGATAATGAGAAAAGTATTCAAAACTCGTTATATACTGATTATCGTAGCTACATTATGTTTTTCTCTGATTCAGTAAGAGGATTACAAGCTGGAGCCCCTGTTGAGTTTCGAGGAATTCGGATGGGGACTGTTGTTCAAGTACCTTATTACACAAAAGGTATGCAACAAACGTTGGATAAAGATTTTCGTATTCCAGTGCTTATCCATGTCGAACCAGAACGTTTTGCCAATGATGTGGGTGAAAGTTTTGATTTCGTCAAAGAGATCACTTCAGCTTCTAATAATGGATTAAGAGCTTCATTAAAATCAGGTAACCTTTTAACAGGTGCTCTGTATATTGATCTTGATTTCTACCCAGATGAAAAAAAATGGGAAGGACCTCTAGAGGTCGCTGGCTTCCAGCAAATACCTACAGTGGGATCAGGTTTAGCGCAAATTCAACAAAAAGTGATGACATCGCTTGATAAGATCAACAACCTTCCTGTTGAACCGATGCTTAAAGAGATGACAGCAACTTTATCGGAAAGCCAAAAAGCAGTTGCTGAAGCAAAAGAAACACTGAAAGCATTGAATGCCATGATTGGCAGTGATGAATTTAGAAATCTTCCTAATGATATTCAACAGTCACTGGAAGAGATCAATCGCAGTATGCAAGGTTTTCAACCGGGCTCTCCGGCTTATGGAAAAATGCTCGATAATATGCAACAGCTTGATCAAGTGTTAAGAGAGATGCAGCCTTTATTGAAAACATTGAACAATAAGAGCAATGCATTGATTTTCGAAGCGAAGGAAGGTAAAGATCCAGAACCAAAGAGGGCTGAAAAATGATGAAATACATCATTGGGATATTTGTGTTGATGTTAATGGGATGCTCGAGTCAGATTGATAAAATGTATTATCAGTTGCCTAATATTTATCAAAATAGCGTCACAGAACAAGTCTCGGCAACACAGTCAGCTAAGAAGCCTCAAATTTGGGTTCAGCCGATCCGCTTGTCTAATATGTTAACTAATGCAGGAATTGTTTATCAAACGACGGATATTAACTATACCGTGGCTAATCAGCACCTATGGATTAATCCACTTGATCAGCAATTACAACAGAACCTTATTTTAGGTTTAACAAAAGCATTGCCAGGTACCGTCGTTGCTAATCAACCTGTTGAGGATAACTTGGCTAAATTAACGGTTACTGTTAATTACTTTCAAGGCCGTTATGATGGACAAGTAATTATTTCAGGTGACTGGATTTATACTGACAATAATAAAGTGATTAATCAGCCATTCTCTTTAGTTTTAACACAAACTGAAGATGGTTATCCTGCTCTAGTGCGTACATTAGGAGAAGGGTGGGAGCAAGTTGTTTCTGATATAGCGAAAGCGATTCAATCCCAATATTAACTGATTTAGTCTTACGTTTATTCAAACCCAATATTCTCTTTAATTTTTTTCAAATTGAATATTGGGTTTTGTTTATTTAAAACACAAAAGGTAACAATATGTTAGCCAAACTTAAAAAGAAATACCCCACTGCAATTAGTTGGTCATTTGGTGACAATGCTCAGTTAGCAGATGAACTTGCTATGCTAGTGATTGACGGTAAAAAAACGGCAACATGTAGCTCATTGAGTGGTTTTTTTAGTGACAGTGTTATTCCAGTTATCGGTGGTTTTAACATTATTCTGAACAGTAAAAACGAGCCTGTTTGCGTGATTCGTACACGTTCTTTGCAGTTAATTCGATTTAATGAAGTCACAGAAGAGCTAGCTAAGAGAGAAGGTGAAGGGGATTTAAGTTTGTCCTATTGGCAAGAAGGACATAAAGCGTTCTTTAACCGAGAAGGCACTTTTTCAGAAGATATGGAGTTAGTATTTGAAGAGTTTGAATTAATAGAAGTCTGTAAGAGGCACTAATCACTTATTTTGCCTTCAATGATGGCTAATTCCTTAATAAAACAAAGGTAATTAAAAAAGCGCTTTCTACAAAAAAAGATAAATAGAGCAAAAAACTTATATTTATTAACCAAGTTTTATATTGACATAAATTTAAAAATAAATATCAATTTATCTTATTAAATTTCTTAATTAAATAAGCTGAAAATAGCTTAAATAGTTTTAAATTAATAATGTATGTTAAATATCAATAAATTAAATTTTTATTTTTCGTGATGTAAAAAATAACCCGATAATTTCTTATGATAAATATTAAATAATAATGTTGGTTATTAAACTTGCAACTGGCTCAACATCACAAATATGACATTTGTATTAACTTCTTTACTTGCTTAAATGCTCAATAGAGCGTATCAATTTATAGTGATTGTTGAAAAAACAATCATTATCTTTCCGCTTAAACTTAGAACGTGAGGGTTGTCTAGATATGAAAAGACAGAAACGAGATCGTTTAGCAAGAGCATTATCGAAAGGTTATCAAGCTGGTATGCAAGGCCGTTCAAAAGAACTTTGTCCTTATTTCGCGGTTGATGCGTATCAATTTATAGTGATTGTTGAAAAAACAATCATTATCTTTCCGCTTAAACTTAGAACGTGAGGGTTGTCTAGATATGAAAAGACAGAAACGAGA
>NZ_MIIZ01000167.1:0-280 GCF_001743005.1 Shigella sp. FC1967
TTTGTCAGAGAGACGAAACGATGAAGTAAGCTTGTTTAAGATTGATAATTACTGGTGACGAGCCGTTGAAGGGTGAGTGACGGGTAATAAAACAGAATTTGCTTGGCGGCCATAGCGCAACGGTCCCACCTGATCCCATGCCGAACTCAGAAGTGAAACGTTGTAGCGCCGATGGTAGTGTGGGGTCTCCCCATGTGAGAGTAGGGAACTGCCAGGCATTAATTAAAGCATTAGTGTTAAATAACATTAATCGCAAAAGAATACGCGGAGCGGTAGTTCA
>NZ_MIIZ01000168.1:0-279 GCF_001743005.1 Shigella sp. FC1967
AAATAAATTATCTTTTAATATCTCGGTTGTGATACCCCCGTCATACTGCTTTGATATAATCTTAATAAGAATAGCGATATCTATTCTATTATCCACATTCATAGAGGTACCTGGGTTAATCTGCACAAATGCGCGGTTTAATTATTAGTTTTATAAATTTTTATTCTAAATATGGGTCACAAATAAATTATCTTTTAATATCTCGGTTGTGATACCCCCGTCATACTGCTTTGATATAATCTTAATAAGAATAGCGATATCTATTCTATTATCCACATT
>NZ_MIIZ01000169.1:0-279 GCF_001743005.1 Shigella sp. FC1967
AAATTCGTGATCAAGGATAGCGAAATCCATACCTTCCATTGGAACGGCATCAAGACCTAATGCTGCAACACCTAATAAAAAACTACGTGACTGCTCCCCCGCCGTAAACGGCGAGGCTTCCCACTTCTCAGACCGCAACCCTCTGTACGACGGATTTACGCGGGTCTCCATGGGCTGAAACGACGCGTCCCGCCGCTTGTAATTCCAATATGCCCTTGTGTCGGATATTGATTGCCGCATTGATATCTCGGTCATGTTCAACTCCACATTCAGGGCATT
>NZ_MIIZ01000170.1:0-279 GCF_001743005.1 Shigella sp. FC1967
GGATCGACTTCCCATTCCACTTTGACCCATTGATTCGGCGTCCACTTTGCCGGCACGACAATGCAACAGGTTCCGCCACCGCCTTTGCCATAATAACCATTAACCTTAAACCAATTTACCGAAGTGCCTTTGACATGGTTAAACCCGTGTAAATTTCCGGCAAGGTAGTCATCTTTGGGTTTTTTTCTTGGGGAACAGCAGTGAGCTTACTGCGATAATGGCAAGAATAACGCCAGCAACAATCACTTTTTTTACGAGTTATTTTTTCGAGCATACTGC
>NZ_MIIZ01000171.1:0-279 GCF_001743005.1 Shigella sp. FC1967
TGCTTTCTTACGTTTGCTACTGGCTTTGTCTTTCGCGACTTGGTCTTTTACCGCTTTGTCTTTGCTCGCATTACCTCGACCTGATGATTTGCCTTTTTTGAAGGCACTATCTGGCTCAAAGTTTTTATCCTTGCTTGCATCACGACGACGAGATTTGCTAGAACTGGCATTTTTCTTGTCTTTTTCACCTTTTAGACCACGAACACGGGCTGTTTTACCCGGATTACGCGCAGTACGTGTTGTTGAAATTAAAGAGAAGTCGATAGTACGTTCATCCAT
>NZ_MIIZ01000172.1:0-278 GCF_001743005.1 Shigella sp. FC1967
AAGCTAATGGTGGCACTGTTTTACTTGATGAAATAGGTGAAATGTCGCCGCAAATGCAGATCAAAACTTCTACGTTTTTTAAATGATGGCACGTTCCGTGTTGTTGAAAGTGAATTATTTGGCTATGCAGCGGGTGCTTATCCTAATGCATCTTGAAGGGAAAAAAGGCTTTTTTGAGCAAGCTAATGGTGGCACTGTTTTACTTGATGAAATAGGTGAAATGTCGCCGCAAATGCAGATCAAAACTTCTACGTTTTTTAAATGATGGCACGTTCCGT
>NZ_MIIZ01000173.1:0-278 GCF_001743005.1 Shigella sp. FC1967
ATAAGCTTACACAATATAAATGGTAATGGCTTATCTCATCGTCACAAATTCTTCTGCTGCTGTTGGGTGAATTGCCACCGTATCATCAAAGTCTTTTTTCGTTGCGCCCATTTTCAGTGCAACGGCAAAACCTTGTAGCATTTCATCCATACCAAAACCAATACCATGAATGCCAACAATTTTTTCGTCTGCACCAACACAAACCAGCTTCATACGGCATGGTTGACGATGACGAGTCACCGCACTATACATTGCAGTGAAAGACGATTTGTACACTT
>NZ_MIIZ01000174.1:0-278 GCF_001743005.1 Shigella sp. FC1967
ATTATTGATGGTTTAGGTGATCAAGACGCAATCAGTGGTCGTGTATCTCAAATTCGTCAACAAATCGAAGATGCAACTTCAGATTATGACCGTGAAAAAATTACAAGAACGCGTTGCTAAATTAGCTGGCGGTGTTGCAGTCATTAAAGTGGGTGCAGCAACTGAAGTTGAAATGAAAGAAAAACGTGCTCGTGTTGACGATGCGTTGCATGCAACTCGCGCAGCCGTTGAAGAAGGTGTTGTTGCGGGTGGTGGTACTGCGCTGGTTCGTGTTGCTA
>NZ_MIIZ01000175.1:0-277 GCF_001743005.1 Shigella sp. FC1967
AGCAAAACAGCCTATTCCAGCGCCATCTAAAGCACAACCTGGTGATTTTTATTGTCTACTTACCGCTTATTAGCTGTTTAAAAAATTGCGTTACATAAACGCTGTTGCTTATACCAAAGATGATATTGAACTAGAAGCCTCTGATATTTTACATGTAGGTCTTGAAGAATTTATTGCGAGCAAAACAGCCTATTCCAGCGCCATCTAAAGCACAACCTGGTGATTTTTATTGTCTACTTACCGCTTATTAGCTGTTTAAAAAATTGCGTTACATAAA
>NZ_MIIZ01000176.1:0-277 GCF_001743005.1 Shigella sp. FC1967
GGACGCTTTCACATTAGGCATGTTGGGGTTGCTCATATTTTTCACTGTCGTCACTGGCGGCAGTCTGTATCTCTACCATGAGAGACAGAAAGAAAAAAAGCATCACAACGCCTAAGTAATAACCGCGAACATGAACCAAAGGGCCAGCAATAGCTGGCCTTTTTTTTATGCCTGGCGTTTTATTGGCGTTACATGTCACACTTGCTAAACGTGACATGTAACGATAATGGCGAAACCATGAGAATATCTGACGAGGACGCGACCGCAGCCAGCGTCT
>NZ_MIIZ01000177.1:0-10359 GCF_001743005.1 Shigella sp. FC1967
CCTAGGTTATTGAGGATGGCTCTCTATTATTTTTAATAACAAACTATTTTTCAACTCTATTATTATCAAAATAATTAGGAGATAGGATTATTATGTCTATTAATATTAAAGGTAGAAGTTTTTTAAAATTACTCGATTTTTCATCTGCTGAAATTCAATATTTATTAAAGCTGTCTAAACATTTTAAATCATTAAAAATGGCAGGTATTCCGCACCGCTCTTTGGAAGGCAAAAATATCGTTTTATTATTTGAAAAAAACCTCAACACGCACACGTTGTGCCTTTGAAGTTGCGGGTTATGATTTAGGGATGGGGGTGACTTATCTTGATCCGGGCTCATCACAAATGGGGAAAAAAGAGTCTATTGAAGATACTGCGCGCGTGTTAGGGCGTTTCTATGATGGTATTGAATATCGTGGTTTTGATCAGTCATTAGTTGAAGAATTGGCGGAGAAATCAGGAGTACCAGTATGGAATGGTCTTACCGATAAATTTCATCCCACTCAGATGTTGGCGGATATGCTTACCGTTGAAGAAAATTTTGGTCATTTAAAAGGGCTTAAGCTGACTTTCTTTGGTGATGCCCGTAATAACGTTGCTAACTCTTTAATGGTCGTTTGTGCCAAATTAGGCCTACATTTTACGGCATGTGGTCCCGCCTCTTTAATGCCAGAAGAACAACTTGTAAAGGCGTGTCGTATCATCGCGGCTGAAAACGAAGGTTCTATCACATTAACAGAAGATATTGAGAAAGGGGCAAAGGACGCTGATGTTCTCTATACCGATATTTGGGTTTCAATGGGTGAGCCTGATAGTGTTTGGGATGAACGCATTCGTTTACTAAAAGCTTATCAAGTCAATGAATCTATGATGAAAATGGCAAATCCTCACGCTATTTTCTTACACTGTTTACCTTCATTCCATGACCGCTTAACCACGATTGGTGAAGATATTTATCAAAAATTTGGCTTGAGTGAAATGGAAGTGGCAGACGGTGTTTTCGAGTCTCGCCAATCAAAAGTTTTCGATCAGGCTGAAAATCGTATGCACACCATTAAAGCTGTTATGTTTGCGACTTTAAGCTAAAGCAAGGAGTTAACAATGCCAAAGAAGGTATTTATTGCTTTAGGGGGAAATGCACTGGGCAGTACGCCACTAGAGCAGAAGCAGATAGTACGAAAAACCGCAAAGCCTATTGTGGATCTGGTTGAGAAAGGTTATCAAGTCATTATTGGTCATGGAAATGGTCCACAAGTTGGGATGATCAATTTAGCTATGGATTATGCATCTCAACAGAACATCGGCACGCCTTATATGCCTTTTGCTGAATGTGGTGCCATGAGCCAAGGTTATATTGGCTATCATCTACAACAAGCTATTAATGACGAGTTATGGGCGAGAAATCTGAATAAAAATCATGGTTGTGCAACCATTGTGACCCAAGTGGTTGTTGATAAAAACGATCCTGCTTTTTTATCACCGACAAAACCGATTGGCGCTTTTTATACCCAACAGCAAGCGGAGGCTATTCAAAAAGAGCACGGTTTTCAGTTTATGGAAGATGCAGGGCGTGGATATCGCCGAGTGATCCCATCACCTCAACCGTTAGAAATTGTAGAATCACCGATTATTAAACAGTTAGTTGAACGTAATATTGTGGTTATTACTGTTGGTGGCGGTGGTATTCCCGTTATTCGAAAAGGGGATGTATTAGAAGGTATTGATGCCGTTATTGATAAAGACAACTCTAGCTCAAAATTAGCCGTAGAATTAAAAGCAGATATTTTATTAATATTAACAGCGGTTGATAAAGTTGCTATTAATTTTAATAAGCCAGAGCAAATGAATTTAGATAACTTAACGCTTTCTCAAGCTCAGGAATATATTTCTCAAGGGCAATTTGCTAAAGGAAGTATGTTACCTAAAGTTGAAGCTTGCCTTAATTTTCTAAAAGAGAGTGATAAAGGTGTACAAGCTGTTATTACTTCTTTAGAGAATGCATTATCTGCTTTAGAAGGAAAAACAGGTACAACAATTATTTCTGATTAATATCATATTTATTATTCTAAATTTAATTCTAATAATAGACTCTGCCAGATAAATATTATTTTTACTGGCAGAGTAACCTCTTATTTAAGTCGAGGACGCTTATGAAACTTAAAAAGTTTGCGTTTCCGACCGCATTTACTATTTTATTTGCAATTACAGTAATTGTGGTTGGCTTAACGTGGATTATTCCAGCAGGAGAATATCAACGATTAAGTTATAACTCCGCGGATCCATCATTAGTGGTTGCGAAAATAGATGGTTCTCATGACGTGTTACCTGCAACTCAAGCGACATTAAATGATTTAAATGTCTCTATTGAGATTAATAAATTTACCGATGGGACAATTAAAAAAACCGATAGCGATACCCGGAACATATGAACGAGTAGCACAGCAACCTAAAGGGATAATGGATATAACCGAGAGTATGGTGAAAGGAACGATAGAAGGGGCTGACGTTATTGTTTTTATTCTTGTTTTGGGAGGACTTATTGGTGTTGTTAATAAAACAGGTGCATTCAATGCGGGTTTAACAGCGCTAGCGAATCGAACAAAAGGTAAAGAATTTTTAGTGGTATTTGGTGTTACGATTATATTATCCATTGGCGGGACAAGCTGCGGGATTGAAGAAGAAGCCGTTGCCTTCTATCCCATATTAGTGCCTATATTCTTAATTTTGGGTTATGACGCTATTGTGTGTGTCGGTGCTATTTTCCTTGCCTCTTCAATGGGGGCTGGGTTTTCAACGGTAAACCCTTTTTCAGTTGTTATTGCATCAAATGCTTCGGGGATCAGTTTTATTGAAGGGATTGGTTTTCGTACTATTGGGTTGGTGATTGGTACGATAGGTGTTTTGGTTTATTTATATTGGTATTGCAAGAAGATCAAAAAAGATCCAACTTTCTCTTACAACTATGAAAATGCGGAAAGTTTTAAACAGCGCTTTTTAAATGATTACGATCCTAATGAAATATTGGAATTTTCGTGGCGTCGTAAAGTGATCCTCTGCTTATTTGTTGCTGCTTTTCCTATTATGGTTTGGGGTGTTATGGACATGGGCTGGTGGTTTCCACAAATGGCCGCTCTTTTCCTTGGTATCGCAATCATTATCATTTTCCTCTCAGGATTAAAAGAAAAAACAGCCATTGACGGATTTATTCACGGGGCATCTGAATTAGTTGGTGTTTCACTAATTATTGGTTTAGCACGAGGTGTCAACCTTGTGATGGAACAAGGCAAAATTGCTGACACTATCCTTGAATTTATGTCTCATATGGTAGCAGGAATGCCACCAAGCCTATTCTTATTAGCACAACTCGTTGTCTTTATTTGTTTAGGTTTCATTGTGCCTTCCTCTTCAGGCCTTGCTGTGTTAGCAATGCCAATTATGGCGCCATTAGCTGATGCGGTCGGTGTTCCTCGTTATATGGTGGTATCAGCATATAACTGGGGGCAATATATCATGTTGTTCTTAGCGCCTACTGGACTGGTGTTAGCGACATTACAAATGTTAGATATCGCTTATAACAAATGGCTTAAATTTATTATGCCGATGGTGATATTTATGTTTGTACTTTCGGCAACACTATTATTGGTTCAAGTGGCTTTTTTATAAAATTGAGTTGATGTGTTTATGTTGAAATACGAGTTTTGGTTATTCTGTAATTTAAAATTAATCTAGATTTTTTATGCTGCGATCGGGGGATATTTTTTTGATTTTCATGAGAAGTGATCTAGCTCTCGTTTTTTAGTGGTGATAAAAAAATAAACCGAAAAAAAAAAGGTTGTTAATTTGTAGAAGTTATGTTTTTTTAAATACAGATAACACGTAAACACATCATTAAATTAATTGATAGGTAACCCATGATCATCACTACTCTACTACAAAGCCTACGACTAACAGCGCACATCGCGGCTGTGGTTGTCGTGCGTGTGGTGGTGGTCGTCGGCAAAGCGCCGTAACGGGTCCGAATCAACACAGTTTCGAAACCCCGCCGGCGCATTAACCGGGCGGGGTTTTTCTTTTCTACCTGCCCATCAAGTCCGGCTTAGCACAAAGGACAGATAAAAATGGGTGATCAACAAGAAAACGCCACAACAAGTAGAACGTTTACTGGTGCGCAATTAATCGTTTATTTATTGGAACGGCAAGGCATCACGACAGTTGCAGGGATCCCTGGTGGTGCAGCGCTTCCGTTATATGATGCTTTAAGCCAAAGCCAATCTATTCGACATATCTTAACTCGCCATGAACAAGGTGCGGGTTTTATTGCACAAGGTATTGCTCGTGCTAATGGTAAACCTGCGGTTTGTATCGCTTCGAGTGGGCCTGGTGCAACAAACTTAGTAACAGCCATTGCTGATGCTAAGCTTGATTCAATTCCTTTAGTTTGTATTACAGGTCAGGTATCTTCAGCGATGATTGGAACGGATGCTTTCCAAGAAGTTGATACCTATGGCATGTCTATTCCAATTACAAAACATAACTATTTAGTTCGTGATATTGCTGAGTTACCTGAAATTATTTGTGATGCATTCCGTTTAGCGATGTCAGGAAGACCGGGGCCTGTTTGGGTTGACGTACCAAAAGATATTCAGCAAGCCACAATTACATTAGAAGCGTTACCGCCTATTCCACAAAAAGATCCCGTTCCCGCATTTAATACGGATTTAGTGATACAAGCGGCGCAAATGATTAATCAGGCTAAAACACCTGTTTTATATTTAGGTGGGGGGATCATTAGCTCTGAAGCCTGTAAGGAAGCAATTGAATTAGCAGAGAAAAATAATCTACCCACAACAATGACTTTAATGGGTTTAGGATTAATGCCACCTTCGCATCCATTGTACTTAGGGATGTTGGGTATGCATGCGACTCGTAGTACCAACTTTATTTTAGAAGAAGCGGATCTCTTGATTGTATTAGGGGCTCGATTTGACGATCGTGCCATCGGCAAAGCGGAGAAATTTTGCCCTAATGCCAAAATTATTCATGTTGATATTGATCGCGCTGAAATTAGTAAGATCAAACGCCCAGATATCGCGATCCACGCTGATGCGAAATCAGTGTTATCACTGTTATTGCCATTGATTAATACAAACAAACGTAATGAATGGATAGAACGTGTTACGACACTGAAACAAGAGTACCCGTTAGAGATGAAAAATGCTGAAAATATCCTAAGTGGTTATGGCATTGTATTAGCGGCGGCAAACTGTGTTGATGATGAAGCGATTATTACAACAGACGTAGGACAACATCAGATGTGGGTCGCACAAGCATACCCGTTAAATCGACCTCGACAGTGGTTAACATCAGGCGGTTTAGGTACGATGGGCTTTGGTTTACCCGCTGCGATTGGTGCTGCATTAGCTGAGCCCAGTAAGAAAATCCTCTGCTTCTCTGGGGATGGTAGCATTATGATGAATATTCAAGAACTTGCTACGGCGGCTGAGCATCAATTAGATATCAAAATTATTTTGATAAATAATCAGGCATTGGGATTGGTTCACCAGCAACAAACGCTGTTTTTTGAAGAGCGTATTTATGCTGCAGCTTACCCTTATCAAACAGATTTTATTCGTATCGCACAAGGTTTTGGTTTAGATACCTGTGACTTAAATCAGGAAGCGGATCCTGCGAGTGCATTAAAAGCAGCAATTGAAAAACCAGGTCCGTGTTTAATTCATGTAATGATTGATATTCATGAAAAAGTATTTCCAATGGTACCGCCAGGGGCGGCAAATATTGAGATGATAGGAGCTTAATTTATGTCACAACAATCACAACCTATCGCGCTGGAATTGATTGTTCGCAACCATCCCGGTGTTATGACCCATATTTGTGGACTCTTTGCTCGCCGTGCATTTAACGTCGATGGTATTTTATGTTTACCGATGAAAAATAGCGATAAAAGCCGTATCTGGCTATTAGTGCAAAAAGATGATCGCCTAATGCAGATGGTGAGCCAGGTAGAAAAGCTTGAAGACGTAAAAGAAGTGCGATTCAGCGATGATTTACGTGTTTTTGAACAAATGGAAAGTTATTTAAATTAATACAGATTGCTCTCTCTTTAATCATTAAGAGAGAGCCAGAATTTTATGAGTGTATAAATTTATTCTGTTTTAGCGGTGATTTTCTTCAAGATGTTGTCTGTCCTCACATTCCATCTGTAACGTAATATGGTTGATATGGAATTGCTCACGAAGTTGTTGCTCAAGGTGAATTCTAAGTTCTTCATGATTGGCATTAGGTTGATAAACGATGTGCCCACTTAAAATAAGTTTACTTTGTGTGAGTGCCCATAAATGCAAATCATGAGAGCCTACAACATCAGGGTTATTATTAATTGTTTCAGTAACCTGAATAAGATCGATACCGCGAGGCACGCCTTCAAGTAAAATATTCAGACATTCTTTAAGTAATACCCAAGTTCGTGGGAAAACCATAAAACCGATTAACACGGCAATAATAGAGTCAACAAGCTCCCAACCTGTAAACCAAATAATGATCGCACCAATAATTACGCCAATTGAGCCCAGCATATCAGCCCAAACTTCTAAGTAAGCTCCTTTTACATTAAGGCTTTCATCCTTTGTGCTGGTGAGTAATTTCATTGAAATCCAATTAACCACAAGACCTATTAACGCGATGATAAGCATACCAACAGATTGAATATCTGGAGGAGAAGATAAGCGTTTATAGGCTTCATATAAAATATAGAAAGCGACTGCCATTAAAATAAGTGCATTCATGGTTGCCGCTAATATTTCAAAGCGTGCATAACCATAAGTTCTAAAAACATCAGCGGCTTTTCTACCTGCATGAATAGCGATCAGTGCAAGTAAAAGCGCGAAAGCATCCGTCATCATATGCATGGCATCGGAAATTAATGCCAAGCTACCCGTTAAATAACCACCAATAAATTCGACTAACATAAATGATGATGTTAAGCCGAATGCAATTAATAATCGCGATTCAGGTAGTGTTTTTACGTCCGCATGTTCATGATTTCCACTCATTGAAGTTCCTTATTATCCGAATAGCATTAATAAAAACATAGCTGAAAATAAAGAAAAATAAATTAGATAAAGAGAGGATTTCTAGACAACTTAAAGCGAATATGAAGACATTAAATGAAGGGTATTGATAATTAAGTTCACACGATAATTAAAACCAGTTAAATGATTTACTAATTATCGTGCGAGTGATAAAGCTAGGGCGGTAAATTGATTAAGGGCGATGATGGTAATGCTGTTGATTTGGGCTAGACATGATCACAGAGGCTCGTAAATGCCCTTCCACACAAATATAAGAGTGGGGCGCATTACCATGAAAAGCGTAAAAATCACCCGTTTCTAATAAAACCGTTTCGTCGTTATCAAAACGCATCATTAATTTACCAGAATAAACCATGATATGTTCTTGCGTTCCATCTGCGTGAGCGGGACTGTTAATAATGGCACCATGCTTCATTTCGATATGCCAAATTTCAGTAATATTGCCGATGCCAATACGAAATTTAAATTCCTGAGCATAATCACCAACGATAGGTTTATGTCGTTCTAAACGAGGGTACTCTTCACGCGTAAAACTAAATAAATCTCCCAAAGGAAAGCCAAGTGCTATCGCAATAGCCTCTAAGGTATCGATTCTGGGATTAGAATCACCGGATTCTAATTTTGACAATGCAGCCTTGGATATTCCCGATTTTCTTGATAACTCATTGAGTGACAAGTTTCGAGATTGCCTTAATTGTTTGACTTTATTACCAAGGTATTCATTCGTTTTTTTAGGAGGTTGTGGGTTCATTGCCAATTCAAAATATCGTTAGTTTAAAAGTGTCATTTCGACTAGATAATAGCACTAATTAACCGTATTCGGAAAAATGAGATCCTGTTTCTGCTGTATTTTGTGAATAGTCTTACGATCACTATTCGATTTTTAATAATTACGCTAATATCCTTCATTAAATGATAATTATTCAAGGATTATTATGCTGGACTTGCTCAGTTGGTCTGATCTTTTTATTTGCCTACTTACCTTATTTTTTGCTTATGTCATTTTCGGTATGGCGGGATTTGGCTCTGCGTTAATTGCGGGTCCTGTATTAGCACTTTATTTGCCTCTTTCAATGATAGTGCCTTTATTGGCATTAATTGATTTAAGTGCTGCCATAGTGAATGTCTTAAGAGATGGAAAACAAGCTGATTTTAAAGAGATACGCTATCTTATTCCGCTGATTATTATTGGTAGTCTTGTTGGCGCAACGATTTTATTAACGACACGACCAGATTTACTTTCTCTTCTTTTAGGTATCTTTGCCACTTGCTATGCAATTTACGCCCTGTTTTGGAAAAAACAAGAAAATCAATTTTCCCAACGCTTGGTTTATCCTTTTGGGTTAATTGGTGGTGTGTTTAGTGCGTTGTTTGGCAGTGGGGGCTTTTTATATGCGATCTATTTATCAGGTCGAATTGCAGATAAAAACAAATTTCGCATTACACAAACCACATTGATTGGTTTTAGCACACTAACACGAGTGGTGATTTTCTTATTTGCCGGTATTTATTGGCAATGGGATATTCTTCAGTTAGCTGTTATTTTCTTGCCTGCTATGCTTGCTGGTGTATGGTTAGGGCGAAATTTGACATTACGGATGTCAAAAGCGCGATTTATGAGTGTGATTTATACCATTGTATTGGCATCAGGTGCTGTGCTTATCTATCGTTATTTTTCTTAAGCGTTGTAGGACAACGGCTGATGAAGTGAGAATATTATGAAAGGTAAAGATCTTTGTGAGCCAAACGGAGATCTTTCTCTGATTAACGTTACTTTTTAAGCATGTTTATCTATTTCTTATCTCCTATAATACAACAATATTTTATTTAACCACCTTCCTTTTATTACAGAGGTTTCTGTTATTCGCAGAAACAAAATAACATGTCATATCAAAATTATCGTCAATCTGAAGTTTTTGCGATAACAACTATCACGGTAAGTATTGGCGTTATCGGGATTGTTATCGGATTAACTATTCCTATGGTTGCACTACGCCTTAATTTAGCGGGTATTAGTGAATCTATCATTGGACTTATTTCTGCCGCACCCGCTATTGGGATGTTAATTATTTCACCTTTTGCTCGACGTATTGTGCAATGGATTGGTAAACGCTTTGCCATGCTATTAGCAACCCTTGTTTCAGCAATCAGCTTATTACCCTTAATGGGAAGCCTACCTCTAGAGTTGCTATTTCCGTTACGATTAATCACGGGTATTGCCAGTGGTGTGATGATTTGTTTAGGTGAAACGTGGATTAATGAACTTTCGCCCGATAATAAACGTGGGCGGATTTTAGCGGTATATACCACGGTATTTACGATCAGCCAGTTATTAGGTCCTTCGATAATTGCGCTTTATGGCGTCGCAGATAAGACACCTATTTTAATGAGTGTTTTTATTCATATTATCTCTATTGTTCTGTTTTTAATGATGGATCAGAAAACAGGAGATAAATTGCCGAAAGATACGCAAGAGCCTAATTTTTCTATTATTCGTTTTGTCAAAGTTGCTCCTGCGATCTGTGGTGGCATTATTTTCTTTGCTTTTTTTGATGGCACCGTACTTTCTATGTTTCCTATTTATGGTCTAAGCATGGGACACACTGAAGCGATTGCTGCAATGATGATAAGTGCTATTTTAGCAGGTGACGCTATTATGCAAATGCCATTTGGCTGGCTTGCTGATCATATGAACAGAACACGGCTATATCGAATTTGTGGGGTAGTGACTTTACTTGCCAGCTTATTATTACCTATCACAATGTCTCATACATTTTTGATTTGGCCTTTATTACTGCTACTGGGTGCAACAGCGGGGGCGATATATACCATTGCGTTGGTACAAATAGGGCAATATTTTTCAGGTAATGATCTTATGGTCGCTAATGCGTCAGCTGCGATGTTATGGGGGATCGGTAATTTAGCAGGGCCTTTGCTGGCTGGTGCGATGTCAGAAATTTCTTCATCTTCACTACCATTCTTATTGGTTGCTATGACGGGGTTATTTTTAGTTTCAACGATGGAACGTTGGAATCTAGGTATTGAAACACTCAATAGTCACTCATCTTAGTATTTTCTATCGTATTTCATTTAGGGTGATAGGAATGCGATAGAGAAGCGTCTCTGTTCTCGATTTCTAAATATTAAGATCTTACCTTATTGTTTTTTTTATAAATGATTTATAATTTATATCCCGTTATTATACTTAATTTAAAACTTTAATTAAGATAATCATAGAAATTGCTTAATA
>NZ_MIIZ01000178.1:0-276 GCF_001743005.1 Shigella sp. FC1967
AAAAAACACTCAAAGCTTCATTAGGTGAATTAGAGCAACATGTCGCACAAATGCCGTTGAATAATGCGGTTCAGGCAGCCAAAACAATTGGCCAGCAAGTCATTTCTGCAGATGTACTGAAAGAAATTAACTCTAGTATTCAATCAAGTAAGCGCATTTCTATTCCAGTGCAAGCCTGCATTAACTTCAACCGGTGTGGCTGAAGGTGTTGTTGAACCTCAGCGCTTACCCGGTATTGATGTTGCGCCAAAACAGCGTTTATTTATCCGAGATCTG
>NZ_MIIZ01000179.1:0-276 GCF_001743005.1 Shigella sp. FC1967
CTTTCTCCAACTTTTTTTAATCCGAAACTAAAAGCCCGTTTTCCCACGTTTAAAAGTAAGCATGGCAGACAATCTAGCTATCATTGTGTCGGGATCAAAGTCATTGATGGCGCGATAAAAATCCCGAAAATCGCACCGATTGAAGCGCGTTTACATCGTGAAATTACGGGGGCGCTGAAAAGTATCACACTGAGCCGTAGCGCAACCGGAAAATACTATGCGTCACTACTCTGTGATGACGGGGTAGAAGCACCGGCAAAGCCAACATTGATATCA
>NZ_MIIZ01000180.1:0-275 GCF_001743005.1 Shigella sp. FC1967
GACATTACGGGAGGGGAGAACACCAGCCTCTTTCGAACCTTCTATTGATTATGTTGTGACAAAAATTCCTCGTTTTAACTTTGAAAAATTTGCAGGGACAAATGACCGATTAACCACGCAAATGAAATCTGTTGGCGAAGTGATGGCAATAGGTAGAACACAACAAGAATCCTTACAAAAAGCGTTACGAGGTCTTGAAGTTGGGGCGACAGGATTCGATCCTAAAGTTGATTTAGATGACCCTGAAGCATTAACAAAAATTCGTCGTGAACTAA
>NZ_MIIZ01000181.1:0-275 GCF_001743005.1 Shigella sp. FC1967
ACTAACTGATAGTAAAGCAGATATGAGGATCCTCATTTTCATATTTGCATTAGCGTTACCACTTTTAGGAAATGCTAAAAAGTGGTAATCTAGATGCAAAGATCAGTGGGTTTACTTTCTTTAATGGGAGTATTGTTAATTCAACCTGTCAATTAGACATTTAATGTTCAGTATGAACTAACTGATAGTAAAGCAGATATGAGGATCCTCATTTTCATATTTGCATTAGCGTTACCACTTTTAGGAAATGCTAAAAAGTGGTAATCTAGATGCAA
>NZ_MIIZ01000182.1:0-275 GCF_001743005.1 Shigella sp. FC1967
GTAACCAATAAAGAAAAAAACCACGCTTTATAACGTGTCGCAACTTTAGGTGATAAGTGAGAGCCTGATAGCTGTTTTAAAATGGTGTATTCTTTTTTTTCCATGTACATAAAGCAATTTTTTTTTCATCGCCATAATAGCGAGCGACCCAGTCAATACGTTCACACTGCACACGAAAAAACACCACCGCCAGATCCTTCTAATGCAGTGATTTTCCATTGACTTAATGCCGTTGCAGGGAAAAGTGCTTGCAAGGCATTAAGCAAACTCGAGTA
>NZ_MIIZ01000183.1:0-274 GCF_001743005.1 Shigella sp. FC1967
TAATTTTACAATCAAAAAGCATTCCATTGATCTGACAGGAAAAAAAAACGCTCTTTATTTCTTCAGCTAGCCATATTTTCACGATCTGGGAAATTTGAATGAATTTGATTTCATTGATTCAATCTTTTCTCTTTAATATATTAAGGACGGGGTTAATATCTGGTACAAGTTCATATAATTTTACAATCAAAAAGCATTCCATTGATCTGACAGGAAAAAAAAACGCTCTTTATTTCTTCAGCTAGCCATATTTTCACGATCTGGGAAATTTGAA
>NZ_MIIZ01000184.1:0-274 GCF_001743005.1 Shigella sp. FC1967
TATAGCCCGCAATATTTCCTTCGGTGCGGATGATATCCATGGTCTGATTGCCAATTTCGCCAATCAGTTGCGCTTGTTTTAAGCGATTTTGCTCTTTTTTCTTTATCGAATATCGGGTTGATGCTGCCGTCATTGGCATGGTCGGTATCACGACTGAGTTGAGTGATATCTTGCGTTTGATTATCCGTATCACGGATTAACCATTTCCCCTCAGAGATGGCAGCGTGGGTAGTGCCTTCAGTCTGTCCGCTGTTATTGGCATTAGATAATAATC
>NZ_MIIZ01000185.1:0-274 GCF_001743005.1 Shigella sp. FC1967
GTCCGTCAAATAGCTTACGTCGATACTTTGTCGTAAAGATCAGATGCACGACCAGTTTTACTGACACTGTGCCGCTTTCTGAGGAATTCCGCCAGTAAATCATTATGATTACTCAATTGATATGTTTCCCTAACATGTTAAAATAAAAACATTATATCAATGAGCGCTGATGATGTTAAGAGCAACAAAAGTACGCATCTACCCAACACCAGAACAGGCTGAATATCTCAACGCTCAGTTCGGTGCGGTTCGTTTTGCGTACAACAAAGCGCTG
>NZ_MIIZ01000186.1:0-273 GCF_001743005.1 Shigella sp. FC1967
GGATATTATCATTAACTGAATACATAGGTTAATGAGGCGAACCGGGAGAACTGAAACATCTCAGTACCCCCGAGGAAAAGAAATCAACCGAGATTCCCCCTAGTAGCGGCGAGCGAACGGGGAGCAGCCCAGAGTCTTAATCAATAGCAGCATCAGGAGAACGGTCTGGAAAGTCCGGCAGTAAAGGGTGATAGCCCCCGTATCCGAAGATGCTGTTATTGTGAACTCGACGAGTAGGGCGGGACACGTGTTATCCTGTCTGAATATGGGGGG
>NZ_MIIZ01000187.1:0-273 GCF_001743005.1 Shigella sp. FC1967
GTCATCATCGTCCTGACCATTGGAATTTTTACCCCCTTCCAGTTCCTCCTGGGCAAGGTTCAGGTCGTCATTCCCGGTTTGTTCCGGCGTACCATCCCCACCCGAGTTGAGGGATTGCTCGTCGGTGTTGCCAGCGCCAAGCTCATCATTCTGGTGGGAGCCAGTCAGTGGGCCTTTTTCCATTTCGTCTTTGATACGTTTGGCATCATTCAGCAGCTCACGGCTTTGTTTACGAGTAATCCCGTCAGACATAGCCACCGCGCAGACGGCGCG
>NZ_MIIZ01000188.1:0-10253 GCF_001743005.1 Shigella sp. FC1967
TGTTACTGTTGAAAAATGAACTTTATTATGTCAAAAACTCAGGAGAGGTGTTAGGTGAAAATGGTAAGTTAAAAATATTTCCATACCCGAATGCTAAAACATTCGATATTTCCTTCCAGCCTAAAGGAACACTGGGTGAATGGAAAGATAAGGTTGCGGAATCTGCTAAATATAGCTCTTATATTATGCTTGCTTTATGTTCAGCTCTTGCTGGTATATGCATTTATTTTACAAAAAATTGAGTCTGGAGGATTTCATTTCTGTGGAGATAGTTCAAAAGGTAAAAGTACAACCCTAGATATAGCAGCTTCTGTATTTTGGGGGAATCCATACATTCTTGATTGGAATATTACTGATGCTGCATTTGAGCAGTACGCAGAATCACGGAATCATGGGTTATTTTTGGCTGATGAACTTGTTTTAATAGAAGCAAATAAGCAAGTTGCTGCGCAGAAGATGCAAAAATTTGTTTATATGATTGGTTCTGGCTTAGGTAAATTAAGAAGTAATACATATCAAGAGCATTTAGCTAGTTGGCAGTTCGTTGCATTAAGTAATGGAGAAAATGCTTTAAGTCAACATGCTAGTGAAGGACAAATGAAGCGTAAAAATGGCGAGAAAGCACGATTCATTGATATTCCTGTAAGCTGTAATAACGACATGGGAATTTTTAGCTCATTGCCTAAAGGTATGTCGTCATCTGCTGAATATGTGGAGCGCTTAAAAGTTGATTATAGTGACAATTACGGTACAGCAGGAGATGGATTTATACTTAAGATATTGAGTAAAGTGAGAAAAAAAATCTTCTGAGTATATTACTGATAGGCTTGAATATTATATCACCGAATTCTTAAAAAAGAATAAAGTAGGTCATAATGGGCTAGAAAGACGTATAGCTACTCGTTTTGCTTTAGCATATGCAAGTGGGATTTTAGGCATTAAAACTAAGATTCTTCCTTTTACTGAGACGGAGGTCTTTGATGGTGTCACAGATTGTTATCTGAAAGCTATTGACCAAAACCCAATTAAAAAGATGGTTTTCAATCAAAAACTATTAGATGCATTGAAAAAGCCCTGTAAACCGAAAAAGAGCCTAGTAGATGAGGACGAGCTAAATAACTTAGATGTTATTGTTTTAAAAATCAAGGGAGAATATTATGCCGCAGTAAAGTCGTCATTTTTTGATAATAATATTATTGGGAATAAAAAAAACTGTGATTCGCCAGTTGGTCTCAGAAGGAAAGTTACTTACTGATGCCCAAGGCAAAAGCACTCGCCAGTGCAAGGTTAATGGCGTGAAATTAAGTCGCCGCTATTGCTTGAAAGTAGATGTTGTGGGTTAACTGTTCAACTAGTAAATATCATATGAAAGGCCTTCTAGTTATTTCTGGAAGGCCTTTATTACATTGGCTTTTACATTGGCTTTAGGCTATTTGAGTGATATTGGTCATATCTGCGTCAAATTTAATTGGGTAGTAGTCTGCTCTGAGCGAGGAGCGGACTTCAAGAAAAGTACTCAGTTGCGTACCGATTGCAAAATATGAAGATATGACAGTATGACTGCATTAAGGGCTGTGAGTACAACCCTTAAGAAAAAAGGTTTAATAATAATTCCTGGCTTTCGCACTCGTTTCGATTAAGTTTATTTCATGGTAGTGATTATTTATAAAGTCGCAAAAATTACTAATTTTAACTTCGAGATTGCTCATACTATCCGTGATTTTTTCGTATAAATCATATTCCTTCTGATTTCGACAAAAGTCACGGGGGTTATAAAGCTAAAAGTATTTTGCAATGTTAAATAATCATATGGAGCTATTGCAAATAAGGAAATTAGATCACCCCAAGCCGTTGTAAACTCATTTATGACGCCCTTTAAATTTGTATCACTCAGTTGAAAAACTGCTGAATTTAAAATGTCCTGAATATTATTGTATTCATCAATAATTAATGAATGTATGTATTTTGCGTCACCCCGCAAGTGGTCTATTGTTGAAGTAAAATCAATAACATTCAACAATGTCGACAAATTTGAGATATCTCTCTTGCGCAAAAGTTCTTCCCTCGTCGGTTGGAGTTGTTCGAACATTTGCGGGTAGTATATTCTGAGTACATCTGGGTCTTTCGTTAAATCAAAACTAATATCGTCCCAGAAAGCCACATTGACAGGAAACAGGCCATTTAATTGCCTGTTAGCGTTGAGTGTTCTTACATAACTCTGAATGCTGACATCCCTGGCTGCCGTCGTAGCGATGTAAAGAGCTGTGATTTTTGGGTTGAATTCTTCAGCCTTAAGCAATTCATCATCAATTGTCGCCTTGCTAATTCCTGATACTGTATTTTTACACTGGATTCCAACGAAGTGCCCAAAGGAATCATCACCATACACATCAACGCCATCCTGCTTCTGCCCTGGCCGTCCATGTCTGTTCAGATTAGGATTGGACCATCGCAGTTGGAATGAACTTTTGCACATATCCTCAAACTCGTCCCATGATTTAGGGGGGGCTAACCGCATTGAATTATATGTAACCACTTACTAATCCTTTATCTAAAGATGCTTCATTTTTGTAATGAACCAATATCATAATCATGCCTGACGTGCAAGATCTTACTTGGCATGGTTATATGGCGTGAACATAATATATTCTGTAAGTGCGTATGGAGTTGTTAATGAGGTTCGCTGCTCAAAGTAATGGCTTCACACTCTAAGTCTCTTTTTTGATAAATCAAAAGATTATGGGAAGTGAAAATCCTATCGAAAATGGCGACTCTTAAATCGAAAAACGGCACATAGTACATATGATCATGAGTTAATCGATTTTTTCTTACATTTTTTCACCTAACATGATATTAGTTCGACTGAGCACCAGACCCAATTACCACTATTTAATGAGTACAATTTCTTTACTTTAGGTCGAGTAGTAGTAACGACCGCTGTTGGCACAAAACAGACAATTAAATTTAATTGTCCACTAATGCTTATTGAACGCGTTATTAACAAACTCTCCCCACCAATCCATCATTTCACGCCTTTGTTCGAGATAAATAGCTCGGTTATATGCGCGTCGCACCTCATTGCTATCGATATGGGCTAAAGCTGCTTCAATCACATCAGGTTGAAATCCATGCTCATTTAATGCTGTTGATGCAATTGAACGGAATCCATGTGCTACAAGGCGACCTGCAAAGCCAACACGCTTGATAGCCGCATTAACTGTTTGGCTATTCATTGGTTTAGTGTGTGGTGATTTCATACTAGGAAAAATGTGTTCCCTATGACCGCTTATAGGTTTCATAGTTTCTAATATTACCAACGCTTGAGGAGATAGAGGAATGATATGTTCCCTTTTCATCTTCATTCTTGTTGGTGGGATAGTCCAGAGCTTATTATCAAGATCGATCTCACACCATGCAGCTTCGGCTGCTTCAGCTGGGCGAGTCATGGTTAATAATTGCCATTGCAGTAAACAGTAAGTTTGTCGCTCAATGTTGACACCTTGGATTGCAGCCATCAATTCAGGAAGCTGATCAGGCTTTAATGCAGGTAAGTTTTTTACAACTGGATTTTCAAAAGCGGCGGTAATTTTTGCAGCAGGATTAGCATCAAGATAGCCCACATTCACAGCATAAAACATCACTTCATTAATGCGTTGTGCTACTCGTTTAACTGATTCTAGTTTGCCTTGTGCTTTTAAAGGTTCTAATGCGCTAATAAAGTGGCGAGCTTTTAAATCAGTTATTGCTATATCACCAACATGAGGGATGACATGTAACTCAAGTGAACGCCAAATGTCTTTCAAGGTTGATTCTTGTAAGCTAGATTTACTTTTGATTTCGAACCACTGCTGAGCTATTTTTTCAAAGGTATTATTTTTTTCTTCGAATAGGCGTTGTTCTTCAGCTTTTTTGTGTTCTTGTGGATCTATATTTTTAGCTAGAAGCTCTCGTGCATTTTCACGTTTAAGCCGAGCATCTAGAAGGCTAACTGTAGGATAGCTACCAAAGCTAATAAGTGCTCGTTTCTTGGTTATAGGGCGGTAGTAGTTAAAGCGCCATATTTTTGAGCCAGTTGTTTTTATTAGCAGATATAAGCCATTTCCATCTTGCAGCGTATAATCTTTATCCTTGGGTTTTGCTGATTTAAGCTTGGTATCACTGAGTGGAACTGTTGTACGCGCCATGTAGTTATACGCCTTTTAGTTATACATAAGGGATATAACTAATGATATAACTAAAAATTTTGCTTGTCACTGAGCATAACTGACCATTAATACATATAAAAAAAGCCTTCAACTATGATATTGAAGGCTTTTTTAATCATCACTTGAACATCAATGATACTATATTTGGTGGAGCTGGCGGGAGTTGAACCCGCGTCCGAAATTTCTACATCCGCGGCACTACATGCTTAGTCTAGTCTTTGATTTCACTTACCCACTGCGGACAGACACGCCATGAATAAGCTAGCTTGATTAGATTTAACGCTTCAACTCCAAGCTAGGCATCCACGCGATCTCTTTTGGGTTTGACCTCTCTTGATCCCCGTCTTAAGAGCGGAAGCTAGGGAGAGAGGGCTCTAAGCAGGTTATTAAGCTGCTAGTGCTAGTTTGTTTTCGTCGTTTGCGACTATTTTTTTGCGGCTTTTTACGAGGCCAACCGCCCCTCGGCATGCACCTTGGGTTTCGCAAATCCCGTCGAATCCAGAATCAGCCCCAAGTTGTTGAAAGCGAGTATATCAGAAAAATACTTGTAATTGCTAGTACTTAACGCAATTTAGCGGTTAGCATTTTTCATAATACGTGCTTTGTCTAATTTCCACTCACGATCTTTAATGGTTTCACGTTTATCGTGATCTTTCTTACCCTTTGCAACGCCAATTTTGATTTTGCACCAAGCGTTTTTCCAATAAAGGGAAAGCGCAACAACGGTATAACCATCACGGTTGATTTGACCATAAAGGTTATCAAGTTCACGTTGTTTTAATAATAGTTTACGGGTACGTGTCGGATCACAAACCACATGAGTTGATGCAACATTTAAAGGAGTAATGGTTGCACCAAAAAGATAAGCTTCACCGTCACGCATGACAACGTAGCTATCACTGATGTTGGCTTTTCCTGCACGCAGTGATTTAACTTCCCAGCCTTGAAGCGCCAAGCCCGCTTCAATTTCATCTTCAATGAAATATTCATGGCGAGCACGTTTGTTTAACGCTATGGTCGCAGAACCAGGTTTGTGTGATTTTTTCTTTGTCATAATGTCCACATTATACTGTATGAGCAATAGAAAGAAATCATTTAACCGACTGTTTTCTTTTCAATTGCATAAAACTTAAGCTATATTCCATTAGATTTTTAATTAGTCACTGTTCAATGATATGATCACACACAGTGTTGTCGTACAGGAATAACTATGCCTCAGATTAGTCGATCTGCTCTTGTCCCTTTTAGCACAGAGCAAATGTTTAAACTGGTTAATGATGTTCTTACTTATCCTGATTTTCTACCAGGATGCGTTGGAAGTAAACTGATCAAAAGCACTCCAGAAGAAATGATTGCATCAATAAATGTCTCTAAAGCGGGAATTAGTAAAACATTTACTACCCATAACTTTTTAAAGACTAATGAACGTGTTGATATGCGTCTTGTTGATGGTCCTTTCCGTAAGTTAACCGGGGGGTGGGTATTTACCGCACTTGATGATAATGCGTGCAAGATAGAATTTCAGCTAGACTTTGAATTCACTAATAAATTAATTGAGTTGGCTTTTGGCCGTATTTTTAAGGATTTAACGAACAATATGGTTCAGGCATTTACTCTCAGAGCGAAAGAGATCTATCGTGACTAAAATATGGGTAGAGGTAACCTATGCGTTGCCTGATAAACAGTACCTTATCCCTGTTGAACTAACGTTAGGGGACACTGTTGAACAAGCCATTATTGCTTCAAATATCTTAACGATTTGTAATGATATTGATTTGACTAAGAATAAAGTGGGTATTTATAGTCGACCAGCAAAGTTAAGCGATAATGTGCGAGACGGTGATAGAGTTGAAATTTATCGACCTTTAATTGCGGATCCTAAAGAGATGCGTCGTAAACGTGCTGAGAAAGCACGACAAAAAGCAGATTAATATTATGCTTTCTGCCCCATAGAAGGAAGCATCATAGACTGCACTGATAGTTCGTTTGATTACAGACAGATACAATAAAAGACAACACGACTATAAAGCAATTTCTCTTTATAAAAACACACCCCAACGTCAAGTTTAACGTATGGGGTGCAATTCGTTTTTGCCAATCTTATACAAAACTAAGTTTTCTTAGCACTGTAATCGTATTACGATTTTGTTTCAGGTGCTGAGAGGTTAGGCATATTGCCTTGCTTATCAATTTTAGTCAGTATGCCATTGCTATCAAAAGTCAGCGTAAGAGTCTCTTGACGTACTTTTTGATGGCCTGGCTCTTCACGGAAAACATAATACCAAGTCTGACTTCCGAAAGGATCTTTAAGCATTGGCGTACCAAGGGCAAATTGAACTTGCTGCTGTGTCATTCCTTGCTGAACTTTTGCGACTTCGGCTGGTGTTAAATAATTTCCCTGATTGATATCTGGGTGATAAACCAGTCTCTCGAACATAGAGCAACCTGAAGTCATTACGACTAAAGATAAGGCGGTAACTTTTAACAGTTTAAAACGCATGGTTATTACATTCCTTTTAGGGTCATAGTGACGATGATAATCGACAACGCAGCAATTGAAAACCTTTCACGCTCTGCCTATGACCCTAAATATCAATAAAAGTTTGTTAATCGTTATGCAGCCAACAAATCTTTTGCATTTGCTAAGGTATTTTTGGTGACTTCACTACCTGCTAATAAACGAGCGAGCTCTTGTAGGCGCTCTTTTTTCGATAACAGTTTCATGGTTGTTTCTGTTTCTTCACCATTTGTCTCTTTATTAACGAAATAGTGTTGATGACCACAACCTGCAACTTGAGGTAAGTGAGTGACACACATAACTTGAGTTGACTCGCCTAACTCGCGCAGCAATTTACCCACAATAGCCGCTGTTGGACCACTGATACCCACATCGACTTCATCAAAAATAAGTGCGGGTGTATCCATTTTTTTTGCTGTGATCACTTGGATTGCGAGCGCAATGCGTGATAATTCACCGCCTGAAGCCACCTTGGAAAGCGCTTGATGAGGTTGTCCTGGGTTTGTGGTGACATTAAATTCAACTTTTGTAGCACCATCAATTTGCAGTGAGCTGTCATCAAAATAGATATCAACAGTAAAATAACCATGTGGCATGGATAACTGATGCATACTGTTAGTGATAAGTTGACTCAATTCATTTGCATATTGTTGGCGAACTTGATGCAGTTGTTTTGCGACATCCAACGCAATTAAATGGTCAGCTTTGACTTGTTCGATTAAAGCGTCACAATCATCATTTTGACGAAGCAGAGCATTCTTCTCTTCAATTAATTGCTGATGAAGATCATAGAGTTCTTCCGGTGCCACGCGATGTTTACGTGATAAACTAATATACTTAGACATGCGCTTTTCTACTTCAAATAAGCGATTAGGATCCATCTCTAAGCGATCGCTATAATGACGAAGTTCATCACTCACTTCACTAATTTGAATAGTTGCTTCTTCTAACATCTCTAATAGTGAATTGAATTGACTTTCCATAGAGGTCAGTTCAGCAATTTCATGTTTAGCTACGTTAAGCATACTTAAAATATTTTGCTCTTCATTGTCACTTAAAATTTGTAAACTATTTTGACTTAGTGTTAAAAACTGCCCACAGTTAGAAAGACGTTTATATTCTTGATCTAATTCTGGGTATTCGCCTTGTACTGGTTGAAATTCATTGAGCTCTTTTAAGTGGTAATCAACCAGTTGCTGCCTAGCTTCTCGTTCTAAAGAGAGTTGTTGAAAAGCGGCTAAAGTTTGGCAACTTTGATGCCATGTTTGATACGCCGACTTCATGCTTTTTAATAAAGTAGGTTCATGCGCATAGATATCAAGCAATTGTTTTTGATAGCGGGGCTCTAGAAGTTGCTGGTGAGCATGCTGGCCATGAATTTGAATAAGTAAAGAACCAAGCTCTCTTAATTGTGAAAGTGGTACAGAAGTGCCGTTGATAAAACCACGAGAACGCCCATCAGCAGAAATAGTTCTTCTTAATAGGCATTCGTTATGATCATCAAGATGATGTTCTTCGAGCCAACGTTGTGCTGATGGCGTATCAGAGAGTGAGAATCGTGCACATAAATCGGCTCTAGTCGCACCTGGGCGCACCATATTAGCATCACCACGGTTACCTAAGCATAAACCCAGTGCATCAATTGCAATAGACTTACCTGCGCCAGTTTCGCCTGTAATGGTGGTCATGCCACCAGAAAAATCGATTTCAAGTTCACGGACTATGGCAAAATGACTAATGGTTAATTGAGTCAGCATAGTGCCTCTCCTGTGTATAAAAACATATCTGTAATTACATACAGTATAAACTGGTTTTTTATACAGTAAAGTAGTGAGGCACAAAAATTAGAACATTTTTTTCGACCAACCTAACTTTGAGCTGAGTGTGTTAAAATAATTGTAATCAGTCGGGTGAACTAAATTGAGTTTTTGACGACTTCTTTTAATAATAACTTCATCACCTTCTTTAATGGGTAACACTAATTGGCTATCGCAACTGACTTCATAATCGATATTCGTTTGTGAGAATTTTAAGCGAATTTGGCTATCACTGCTGATAACTAAAGGACGTGCTGATAAGGTATGTGGAAACATAGGCACAAGCGCAATAGCATCAAGATTTGGCGTTAAAATAGGACCACCCGCAGAAAGTGAATAGGCTGTTGATCCCGTTGGTGTTGCGATAATTAAGCCGTCAGAACGTTGAGAGAAAGCAAAGCGATCATCAATGTAAACTTCAAACTCGATCATATGAGCAACTTTACCAGGATGAAGTACGACTTCATTGATGGCTGTACCAATGCGATTTCTTTGACCTTCAGCATAGACGCGGGCTTCAAGTAAAAACCGTTTTTCTTCACGATAGTGTCCAGCCAGCACATTAGTTAATTGCTGTAAGGCATTATCAGGGTCAAGGTCAGTCAGAAAGCCTAAATTACCTCGGTTGACACCAATCACTTTAATATTATAGCGGGACAAAACACGCGCAGCCCCAAGCATATTGCCATCACCGCCAACAACAATAACGAGATCGGCAACTTTGCCAACTTGTGTTAAATCACCTGTTTGTGCATTTTCTAGCTTCAGCTCTTGAGCAACTTGTGTATCAATAATAACGTCATAGCCTTGAGCCAATAGCCAATGATAAAGCATTTCATGTGTTGAAATTGCTTCAGGGTGGCGTGGATGACCAACAATGCCAATGCATTTAAAGCGTTTTTCTTCCGTTACGGTATTGTCTGGCATTTTTTTACCCTCGTTTTGCGCCAATTCCTTGAAACCCGTTTATTGATCCCCATAATAAACTAAATATGAAGATGAATACCAAAACTACGCGGAGATGTTCATGAGTAGTAAAGAACAAAATGTACATGAAGAGCAAGTCTCAAAAGAAAAAGAAGGAATGGGATCTGTAATGGATGAGTCTCAAGAGCCAACAATGACTGAAGAAGCACAAGCGGACTTTAATGCTCAAGCTGAGTTAGTGGAAGCATTAGCACGTATCGATTCTCTTGAAAAACAACTGGAGCAATCACAAAAAACAGAACGTGAAGCCATGGCTCGTGCTTTAGCGGAAGTTGAAAATGTGCGTCGTCGTACTCAACAAGATATTGAGAAAGCACATAAATTTGCACTTGAAAAGTTTTCTAATGAGTTATTGCCTGTACTCGATAATTTAGAGCGTGCTTTATCAGCGGCTGATCATGAAAATGAATCATTAAAACCTATGATTGAAGGGTTAGAATTAACGTTGAAATCATTTTTAGATGCTGTTCGTAAATTTGGTATCGAAGTGGTGGAAGAAAAAAACGTGGCATTTAACCCCGAAGTTCACCAAGCGATGACTTTAATTGATAGCCCTGAGCATGAATCTAATCATGTGGTTGATGTTATGCAAAAAGGATATACCTTAAATGGTCGTTTTATTACGCCCAGCTATGGTTATTGTTTCTAAATAAGATAGATAAAACATTCGTTATCACATATAGATAAAATAAACCGCACAATACGAAGATTATTTAATATTCTTGT
>NZ_MIIZ01000189.1:0-273 GCF_001743005.1 Shigella sp. FC1967
AAAATACTATGCGTCACTACTCTGTGATGACGGGGTAGAAGCACCGGCAAAGCCAACATTGATATCAAATATCACGGAGCTTGATGTGGGGCTGAGTCATTACGCCATCAAATCAGACGGCAATAAGATTGCTAATCCGCGCCACCTTATCAATGCCAGCCGTCACCTACGTCGAAAACAAAAAGCCTTATCTCGCAAGCAAAAAGGGAGTGCTCATCGCCGTAAAGCCCGAATACAGCTTGCAGGTGTACACGAACGGGTAGCCAATGCCCG
>NZ_MIIZ01000190.1:0-272 GCF_001743005.1 Shigella sp. FC1967
GTGGTAATGACCGTATTGCGTTTTAGCGTACCAAGTTTTACTTTCTATGGGGTTACAGAGTCCCCAGAGCAAGTGGCTGTTTGGGATTTGATAATATGAGCACTACCGTGATGTCATTGAAATATTGAAAAGCATTGTATTCATCAAAAGCTGACTTTGAGTATCCCTCATTTGTGGTAATGACCGTATTGCGTTTTAGCGTACCAAGTTTTACTTTCTATGGGGTTACAGAGTCCCCAGAGCAAGTGGCTGTTTGGGATTTGATAATATGA
>NZ_MIIZ01000191.1:0-272 GCF_001743005.1 Shigella sp. FC1967
AAACCTGATACACGGTTCTTATTAACAAATTTCTAATGATGCGTGGTTTGGTAATTCAATTGGTCCTTGGCAACATTTCCAAATGGCAAGAATGCGTTCAGTCAATGATGCCAAAATAACCGCCGCTATTTGCTACGAAATTATTTTAGGAGAAACAAGTCCGTGCTAATTTTAAACCTGATACACGGTTCTTATTAACAAATTTCTAATGATGCGTGGTTTGGTAATTCAATTGGTCCTTGGCAACATTTCCAAATGGCAAGAATGCGTTC
>NZ_MIIZ01000192.1:0-272 GCF_001743005.1 Shigella sp. FC1967
AAATATTCTGCTTCTTCTTGGATCCAGCGAATACGTCGTCTTTCATTATTGTTTTGTATATATATCCAACGTTCAGCGAGCTTATCTATGGCTTCTTTTAAATGTCGTTCTGCATTACTTTTTCCCATATCAGGAAAGGCTAGATAAAAATCGCCAGATGTAATTTTGAATGTTTTTTTGAGGAGTTTTATCCCGAGGGTTTAGCTTTCCAATACACATCAATAGCAAGCGCTGTTCCTGTAAAGTTAGTTTGTAACTAGCTTCAATCAACG
>NZ_MIIZ01000193.1:0-272 GCF_001743005.1 Shigella sp. FC1967
CCCGAACACCAGTGGTGCGTTCACTCCGGTCCTCTCGTACTAGGAGCAACCCCTCTCAATCTTCCAACGCCCACGGCAGATAGGGACCGAACTGTCTCACGACGTTCTAAACCCAGCTCGCGTACCACTTTAAATGGCGAACAGCCATACCCTTGGGACCTACTTCAGCCCCAGGATGTGACTGAGCCGACATCGAGGTGCCAAACACCGCCGTCGATATGAACTCTTGGGCGGTATCAGCCTGTTATCCCCGGAGTACCTTTTATCCGTTG
>NZ_MIIZ01000194.1:0-271 GCF_001743005.1 Shigella sp. FC1967
AGGTGCTTGAGTCGCTTTTTGAGGACGAGGCTGTCGTTTTTCACCCTCTTTAGGTGGCTGACGACGCGTATTATTTGGCTTTTTCGCTGTCGGACGTTTTGCTGGTCTCCTTATCACCTTCAGCTTCGCGCTTCTTAGCACGTTGTTCTGCTCTTTGAGCTTGAACTCGCGCTTTAGCTTCTGCTAATTGTGTACGAGCATGTTCAATATGCTCAGCTTCCAGTTCGCCGCAGTCATTACCATTCAAATCGACACGTTTTGCTCCTTCTTT
>NZ_MIIZ01000195.1:0-271 GCF_001743005.1 Shigella sp. FC1967
CCCTATCGCCACCTCACCATTATCACAATACAACGGGGCGATAGGTGCCGCCATTTATGCCTTTGAAGCGTACCGCCATCAACGGGAAGACGATGCGTTAACAATAGGAACATCAAAATGAGCAATGTAGATATGAATGCGCCGGATTATATTCCAGCCAAAAAACGACTGCAAAAAATCGCTGCTGATGCTTATCAGCGTGCGTGGGATGCGAAAAACAGTGGTGAAAAAATAGGGTGGTGTGCTTCTAACTTCCCTCAAGAAATTGCTG
>NZ_MIIZ01000196.1:0-271 GCF_001743005.1 Shigella sp. FC1967
AAATCACAACGGTTTCTTGAATAGTGAAAAATTGCATATGACCTTTATTTAATGGCTGCGTAGTAATTTCGATTAACAATTACAATACCACCATTTTTTAGTGACTTAGTCGAAAAAAAAAATATATCATCATTAATGATACAGGCGAACATCGCCTAACCCTTTGCTCTTTAAAAAAATTAATTACACCGAATTACTCAAGGAAAACTACGCCTGAAAAGGCGATCTCTTCATGAGATCATGACCGGCATCCCCGTCTAAGGGTAGGTTC
>NZ_MIIZ01000197.1:0-270 GCF_001743005.1 Shigella sp. FC1967
TTTTTCCTCTTGCGCTTCCTTTATTTTCTGCGATTGTTGCTAATTTTCTCGCTTCAACATAATGATTTTTAAAATAAGGATCCGTAGTGACTGCTCCCCCGCCGTAAACGGCGAGGCTTCCCACTTCTCAGACCGCAACCCTCTGTACGACGGATTTACGCGGGTCTCCATGGGCTGAAACGACGCGTCCCGCCGCGTGTAATTCCAATATGCCCTTGTGTCGGATATTGATTGCCGCATTGATATCTCGGTCATGTTCAACTCCACATT
>NZ_MIIZ01000198.1:0-270 GCF_001743005.1 Shigella sp. FC1967
AGCGTGTAATCTTCTCTGGATACCTGCTCCAATGCCTCAACATCACTAATCTGTATCGGCGCAACAGCAGAACCTAAATCTATTACGTCGATTTTTTTTTCTTGATACCGTCACACCAAAGGTTTGTTCATACTGAGCAATTTTCCCAGTTCGTTCAGGCCAGTAGTGACGGATCGTGGACCAGATACGCTGTGAGTTGTAGATGCAGGTCATACACGACGACCGGCTCCAGCCAAGGCGATAAGGGACTGGGGCCAGGATGCGGTGACG
>NZ_MIIZ01000199.1:0-10244 GCF_001743005.1 Shigella sp. FC1967
CTAATGCAACTTCGCCTTTATCGCCGTACCACACTTTTTGAGTTGTCAGTGGGGTACCTGCTTTTACGGGGGTTACCGTTTCAAAAAAGCGGAAGCCCCCAGCCTAATTATTTTTCAGTATTAATCACGATAAACGATCGTATAAAAAAAGTGGCATTTGGCTCTTGTCTGTCATTTTCAACATTCATGGTATTGGGTTTCTATTTTTTGCCTTATACCCCTTTTAATTAATTTATTTTGATTTTTGGGTTAGGTTTTTATAACAGAACATAAAATAATAAGAATTGAAATAAAGAAGGCAGTGTGCGGAAATTAATCAACACACTGAAAAGAAGATTATAGATTTTCTTTTATAAATTGCTGCCAACGTGTTGTATCACCTAAGTATTTTTCAATTGATATCAGGCGATAATCTTGGTTATCTTCAATAAATAAAGTCGGAAAACCGCGGCCATTCACTTGAGCCATTAATTGCTGTGTTTGGCTTAAATGTTTCTGAATTTGTGTTGCGCTAATTTCAGACAGTAAGGATGTAAATTGTTCAATATCAAAACCAAGTTTTTTTACAATAAACAGCAGTGTGTCTTTATCACTGATATTTAAGCCATCAAGGTAATAAGCTTCTTGTAGTGCTTTTAATAAATAAACATCTCGCTTTCCCATTATTTCAGCAACAAGAATGGCTGAAATAGGTAGCTGTGAGTTTAATACCATTTCAGTGTTACCAAGAGTGTCACGATATGCGTGACTAAAAACTTGGCCTGATAATTGACTAATACGCTCATCAATTGGTGTGACATGCTCTTTCCATGATTGTCCTCCTGTTACGGCTCTTGCGGGAGTAAACAATCCACCACCATGTAACTTAATGGAATTTGGAAATATATTGCTTACAGCTTCAATCAAAGGTGCAATACCATAGCACCAACCACAAAGAGGATCATAAACATAGTGCAATATTTTTGTGCCTTGGGTATTTCCTGTATTGCTTGTTACTGAGGCCACTGCATTTCTCCTTTTAGTACTTTTGCACTAAGTTCTAGGCTTGATTTATCGGCTAAATTCTGATGATTTTTTTCCATCGCTGCAATAAATTCATCTGAGTTTTTCGTTTTTTCAAGATTTTTCTCAGCTTCAATCAGGTAATTCATTGTAAAGTCAACAGCTTGTAAATCATAGGTTGCTTTTGGTAAATAGTGACCAGGAATAACGGTTTTTGGAGAAAGTGATTTTATTTGCTGTAATGCACTAACCCAATGTTGGCGCTGTGCCACGGTTTGTGTATCTGCTAACCAAACATGAATATTTTCATAAACTAAAACACCGCCCATTACTGCATTAAGTTTTGGAACATAAAGGTATGTTCTATCTGGAGATTGCCCGTCTAAGCCTTTGACGGAAATCGTTTCACCTTCTAGAGAAAAACTATCACCTTTTAGTACCTCAGGAAGGATGATTTTCTGAGGGGCATTTTCTTTAAGTACAGGTCCCCAGTAGGCAAGTTTTCCTGCTTGAGTTTCATTAATGGCTTTAATTGTGGGGGCTGTTGCAATCACTTTGGCATTTGGAAAGGCATCAGTAATGACATCTAACCCGAAATAAAAATCAGGATCAGAATGGCTGATATAGATATAAGTTAGGTTTTTTCCAGAGGCTTTTATTTTATCTACCAACGCTTGAGCATCATTTTTTTGAAATTGAGCATCAATTAAAACGGCATCTTTGTCACCATAAATAATTTCAGAAGAGACAGGAAAAATACTCGCTTCTCCTGGGTTATATATATCTAATGTTAAATCAGTTGCTAGCGTTGATGTCGCGAAGAATGCCGTAGTTGCAAGTGTTAAAGGCAGTAATTTTTTCATCTTTTGTTTTCTCCATAATGGTGTTGCTGACTATAATATGTTGCATAAAACAAGAGAAAAACCCTATTTTAGGCAATTGATTGTTGCGTAAATCGAGCAAATTGAATGGATAAAATAAAAGCATCAGAAGTGTTTGTAACCATCGTGAAGCAAGGGAGCATGATAAAAGCTGCTGATTATCTAGGTATGTCTAGAGCCATGGTGACACGTTATTTAAATGAAATGGAAGAGTGGGCAGGGGTGCGTTTATTGCATAGAACGACACGTAAACAAAGCCTAACTTCTGTCGGCGAAATGGTATATGAACAGAGCTTACAGTTATTAGAAATGGCTGAACGCATCCCTGCTAATACCCCCAAAGAACGTCATCAAATTAGTGGGCTTGTTCGAATTACCAGTTCACAATCATTAGCAAATAGTATTTTGTCAGTGGCGATATGTGAGTTTATGCAACGTTATCCTTTAATTGCGGTTGATTTACAAATTACCAATCAAACCGTGAATTTGGTGGAAGAACGTATCGATATTGCATTACGTATTACGAATCACCTTGAGCCTAACTTAATTGCACGTTCGCTCGCGACATGTCTTTCTGTGGTGTGTGCGCATAAAGATTACTTAGCAAAAAAAGGGATACCTCAAACGCCTGATGAACTTGCTCAGCATCAATGTTTAACTTACCGATTTTTTGGGCGTAGTTTGTGGGAATTTAATTTAGATGATGAACGTTATTCAGTCCCCGTTGGCGGTAATTTAAGTGCAAATGAATCGGTTGTTTTATTGCAAGCCACGTTAAAAGGCGCTGGTATATCGCTACAACCTTATTATTCAGCCAAACCTTATCTTGATAATGGGGAGTTAGAACAAGTCTTGTCTGATTATCAAGCTCAACCAATGGGAATTTATGCGGTTTTAGCAAGTCGGCAAAATATGCCTGCGGCGGTTAGAGTATTGTTGGATTTCTTAGTTGAGTGGTTTGCATCATCACCTTATTGGCTTGCTTTATCGGGTAAAAGCTTGGGTTAGTCGCTTAGGATAATCTGATAATGTCGCTTTCATCACATCAATAAAATAGGAAACAAGTGTTGATGAAGGGCGATGTGATGGGGTAATTAAGCTGATGGTAAAGGGAATAGAAAAACGTAAAGGGCGAAGACAAATAGACTTATCTAAGTAATCAAGTGCAGTGATAGGATTAACAATTGAAATGCCGATATTCTCACTTACCATAGCGCAAATAGAGGCAGCACTTTGTGTTTCCATCACTAGCTGTCGTGTAATTCTATCTTTAATAAAAACGGTATCAATCAATTGTCGGTATCTATCATTAGCAGACAAACTAATAAAACGCTGATCTTGAAAATCAGCAGGTTGTAACAATGTTTTTTGACACAATGGATGAGACTTAGGTAACACGGCAACTTCATTAAGTGTAAGCACGGTTTCTTGTTGGGTTCCTGCTGGTGTTTGTGTATGTTCGGTCAATCCTAAATCATAATGCTGAGCGGATAACCACTCTTCTAATAAAGGGGATTCTTGAGGAACAATGGTCAAGTTGACATCAGGGTGCGTATCTAGAAATTGTCGACAAATTGAAGGTAATAATGATTGAGCAAATGCGGGTAAGCAGGTGATATTCAATTCTGCTTGGTTAAAATGGCGAATATTTTCAGCTGCGTTTATTATTCTATCTAAGCCATAATAAGAACGCTGTACTTCCTCAAAAAAGCGCAATCCTTCAGCCGTGGGTTGTAAACGGCCTTTTATTCTATCAAATAATTTAAATGCTAATAGATGCTCAAGACGAGATAACTCTCTACTGACTGTAGGTTGTGATGTCTTCAATAACTCTGCGGCTTCAGTAAGATTTTGAGTGGTCATCACTGCATGATAAATTTCAATATGCCGCCAATTAAAAGGAGCTTTCATTGTCTATTCCTATATCACAGATGAATAGAGTGTAGCTTATTTGATATTTTTATTCCCTTATAAGTTAATAAATAATGATTTTATTCACCTGAGATTTTTATGAGTAGATAACATGACAACATCAATAACTATGGCTCAATATCAATTAGCACAAACATATGGAACACCGTTATGGATTTATCACGGAGATACAATCTCTCAGCGTATTGCCCAGCTTAAATCTTTTGATGTGGTTCGCTTTGCTCAAAAAGCGTGCTCGAATATTCACATCTTACGTTTAATGAAAGCACAGGGTGTTAAAGTTGATTCTGTTTCATTAGGCGAAATTGAACGTGCTTTAGTTGCGGGTTACCAAGGTGGTAGAGAAAAAAAGTGAGATTGTTTTTACCGCTGATTTACTTGATGAAGGCACTCTTGAACGCGTTGTTGAATTAGATATTCCTGTTAATGCAGGCTCTATTGATATGCTTCGTCAATTAGGTGAGCGCAATCAAGGCCATGCAGTTTGGATAAGAATTAATCCTGGATTTGGTCATGGACATAGCCAAAAAACGAATACAGGTGGTGAGAACAGTAAGCACGGTATTTGGTATGAAGATGTACCTGAAGCATTAGCCGTGATCCAACAGTACAACCTAACGTTAGTTGGTTTTCATATGCATATTGGTTCCGGTGTTGATTATCAACATCTTTCTAGTGTCTGTGATGCGATGGTAGAGCAAGTACTAAGCTCTCAAATTGATATCCAAGCCATTTCGGCAGGAGGCGGATTATCAACACCTTATCAAGAGGGTGATGCGACAGTCGACTTGGATCACTATTTTTCTTTATGGAATAAGGCTCGCCAACGTATTGCCCAACATTTAGGGCATTCTATTGAGTTAGAAATCGAGCCGGGACGTTTCTTAGTCGCTGAATCTGGTGTATTGATTTCACAAGTGAGAGCGGTTAAATCGATGGGAAGTCGTCATTATGTGCTGGTGGATGCAGGGTTTAGTGATTTAATGCGTCCTGCAATGTATGGCAGTTATCATCAAATTTCAGTTTTAGATAGCCATGGTCAAATAAAACCAATGACAAAATTACAAGAGACGATTGTGGCAGGACCGTTGTGTGAATCTGGCGATGTTTTCACTCAGCAAGAGGGAGGCATGGTTGTTCCTCGTTTATTGCCTCAAGCACAGGTAGGTGATTACTTAGTTATTCATGATACTGGGGCTTATGGTGCTTCAATGTCATCAAATTATAATAGTCGACCACTTATTCCTGAAGTGCTGATAACAGAGAATGTTCACCAATTAATTCGTCGTCGTCAAACAATAGAAGAGTTATTAGCGTTGGAGTTAGATCTCTAATTCATTCTTTTTATTAAACATGCTTTCATTGAGAAATAAAAAGCACCTCATGACAACTTTAGTGATGAGGTGCTTGTGTTTATCAAGGGATATTTTTCCCTTTATATCTAGTGTTAAGCGGCCTTGTCTGTTTTGACTTTGTCAGTTTGCGGCTTTTTTACAGGCACCGCCAATGCATCAAAGTCAAATTCATCGACATTAATACTCCGTAAGCGGCTTTGTTCTGCTTTACGTAAGATATCAGCCTCTTCTTGGGTGACTCGTTTATCAGCCAGTGCTTTTTCTGCTAGTTTATCTAGCTGAGTAAAGCTGAATTTCTTCTCATAAAGGCGACAAATACGGTCGAAGATAGGCTCAGCAGCTAAGATATCCAGTAATGCTTCTTCCATTAAACCATGTGGATTATGCTCACTTGGTGTTAAGTATTGACCTCTGCCAATACGATCACGGGTTTCAGAAGGTTGTTGGATAAGTTGCGCTACTTTGCTGTCTAATTTATCTGATGGCAATTTTTGAGCTTTACCGAGTGGGAAAATAATTGCACGCATCGTGCCTGCAATAACTCGGCTTGGAAAATTGCGTAGCAGTTCATCAATTGCATTCTCCGCTTGGTATAAACACTCTTTTAGGCTCCAATGTACGAGAGGCAAATCTGCAGTATGGCGACCTTCATCTTCGTAACGCTTAAGCGTGGCAGAAGCGAGGAAGATATGACTTAATATGTCACCTAAACGCGCTGAAATACGCTCACGACGTTTTAAACTTCCACCTAAAACGCCCATCGAAACATCAGATAACAGCGCCATATTGGCACTCAAACGGTTAATTTGTTGATAATAACGACGGGTTTCATCATTAGTCGGGGCGTTACTTAATCGACCATTCGTGATACCTAACCACAAACTACGTAAGGTATTACTTGCTACATGACCGATATGACCAAATAGAGCGCGGTCAAAATCATGTAGGTTATTTTCTCGTGCAGCGGCAATTTCATCTAATACATAAGGATGGCAACGGATAGCACCTTGACCATAAATGATCATGCTACGAGTTAAAATATTGGCACCTTCAACAGTAATGGCGATTGGAGAACCTTGATAAGAGCGCGCGACAAAGTTTGATGGCCCAAGGCAGATCCCTTTCCCTCCCACAATATCCATTGCGTCGATAATTCCTCGTTGTGCTCTATGAGTACAATGATATTTGACTATGGCGGATAATACGGCAGGTTTTTCACCTAACATAATACCTGTGGTAATTAATGTGGATGCTGCATCTAAGAGATAAGCATTTCCAGCAAGGCGAGCTAATGGCTCTTCAATACCTTCCATTTTACCGATAGGAATTTTGAACTGGCGACGGACACGAGAATAAGCCCCTGTTGCCATAGCGGCACTTTTTTAATCCACCAGTAGAATTTGATGGTAATGTGATGCCACGACCAACAGAGAGACATTCCACCAGCATTCTCCAACCTTGACCGGCCATTTTTGGTCCACCAATGATGTAATCGATGGGAACAAAAACATCTTTACCACGAGTTGGCCCATTCATAAATGGCACGTTTAATGGGAAATGGCGATGGCCGATTTCAACACCTTTAACATTGGTTGGAATTAACGCACAGGTGATGCCTGGATTTTCATCATTACTCAATAGATGGTCAGGATCGCGTAATTTAAATGCTAATCCTAATACGGTCGCGATAGGGGCAAGCGTGATATAGCGTTTATTCCAGGTTAAACGAATGCCAAGAATTTGTTCACCTTGCCATTCTCCCATACAGACAACGCCACTGTCAGGAATAGCACCTGCATCGGAGCCTGCTTCAGGGCTTGTTAAGGCGAAACAAGGAATTTCATCCCCTTTGGCTAAACCGGGTAAATAGCGTTTTTTCTGTTCATCAGTACCATAGTGTTGCAATAGCTCACCGGGGCCTAAAGAGTTAGGTACACCAACGGTGATGGCTAAAATACCTGACACCCCTGCCAGTTTTTGCAATACGCGTGATTGGGCGTAGGCTGAAAACTCTAATCCGCCGTACTCTTTTTTAATGATCATGGCAAAGAAGCGATGATCTTTAAGGTATTGCCAGATTTCAGGAGGTAAGTCAGCTAATTCATGAGTAATTTCAAAGTCATTTGTCATGCGACAAACTTCTTCGACAGGTCCATCAAGGAAAGCTTGCTCTTCAGCGGTTAGCTGTGGTTTAGGGTAATTATGAAGTTGTTTCCAGTCGGGAGCGCCACGGAAAAGTTCGCCTTCCCACCATGTTGTACCAGCATCAATAGCTTCTTGTTCTGTTTTAGACATCGAAGGCATGACTTTTTGAAATGCTTTAAGTGCAGGTACTGAGATATAGGCTCTACGAATAGAAGGAATAGTAAAGGGTAATAAAACCAATGCAACGGGAAGGAGTAACCAGTAACTCCAAATGTTGGCGACACCCATGATTAATGTATAAGCAATAAGTGTTAGGCTGCTTATCGCGATACCGAATTTGCGATAACTAAGTACGCCAATAAGAACAATAAAAAGTACGATACTGAGTAGTGTCATAATAAACTCCTGTATTTAGCAAGAGATCGGAGGTCAGACCTGTTGTTTGTTATTTAGATCTAATCCAGTCACTAACTTTTATCAATATATTTACATTCTAATTACAATATAGCTCACAAATTATTCGTAAATGAGAGAAGTTAGCATTTGTCGATAACAGGTATCTTCTTTCATGACATTTAATCCGTTACACTGAGAAACAGAAAATTTCGATTACCCTTTCTGGAGTAAAAATCCTATGTACCAAGATCTTATCCGTGGTGAATTAACTGAAGCAGCAGAGACTCTTTCCCGTTTTCTTCAAGATGATGCAAATATTGAAGCTATCCAAAAAGCAGCGGTGTTATTAGCCGATTCTTTTAAAGCGGGTGGCAAAGTATTATCTTGCGGTAATGGGGGTTCTCATTGCGATGCAATGCATTTTGCCGAAGAGTTAACAGGACGTTATCGTGAAAATCGCCCTGGTTATCCAGCCATTGCTATTTCAGATGTAAGCCATATCTCATGTGTAAGTAATGATTTTGGCTATGAATATATCTTCTCCCGTTATGTTGAAGCTGTGGGTAAAGAAGGTGACGTTCTGCTGGGGATTTCAACCTCAGGCAATTCAGGCAATATCATCAAAGCAATTAGCGCTGCGCGTGAGAAAGGCATGAAAGTCATTACGTTAACAGGTAAAGATGGCGGGAAAATGGACGGTACAGCAGATATTGAAATACGTGTACCTCATTTCGGTTACGCTGATCGTATTCAAGAAATCCATATCAAAGTTATTCATATTCTGATCCAATTAATTGAAAAAGAAATGGAAAAATAATTTGTTGATATAGCAATAAATTAGCCATAAACATCGGCAATAAGGAGTGAGCGATGTGTGAGTTGTTAGGCATGAGTGCAAATGTACCGACAGATATTAATTTCAGTCTAAGTGGATTAATTCCAAGAGGTGGTAAGACAGGACCTCATAAAGATGGTTGGGGAATTACTTTCTACGAAGGATTAGGATGTCGCACATTTAAAGATCCTCAAGCTAGCGCAATTTCGCCAGTCGCTCGCTTTGTTCAAGAATATCCAATTAAATCCGAGGCGGTAATCGCTCATATTCGTCAAGCGAATCGGGGAAATGTCTCTCTAGAAAATACCCATCCTTTTACTCGTGAATTATGGGGAAAAAACTGGACGTATGCACATAATGGTCAACTAAAAGGTTATCAATCTCTTGAAACTGGGCGTTTTAGAGCGATAGGGCAGACGGATAGTGAAAAAGCTTTTTGCTGGATCTTAAATCAGCTCGAAAATCGTTATAAACGAACCCCTGTGAATTGGCCTGCTGTATTTCGTTTTATCGCTACTTTAGCTTCTCAATTAAAGCAAAAAGGGGTTTTTAATATGCTGTTGTCAGATGGTCGATTTGTAATGGCATATTGTTCAACTAATTTACATTGGATCACGCGTAAAGCGCCTTTTGGCAAAGCTAAATTACTTGATCAAGATGTAGAAATCGATTTCCAGCAACACACTCAATCAGATGATGTGGTTTCAGTTATCTCAACATTACCGTTGACTGGAAATGAATCTTGGCAGCGTATTCCCGCTGGTGAGTTTGTCTTATTTGATCGTGGAGTGCGTATTCTGTAACCACTTGTTTTCACTATTTTGTGATAAGTTAAGGGTTGGGTTTATATTATTCGTTGAAGTCAACGTGTTATTAACGAAATAACGCCCATCTTGAACAGTAACAGAGGGGATCTGTTTACGTTCTTCAACATATTCGTAGGCTGGCATAAGCTGCTGCCAGAAATCCATATCTTTTGAATATTGATGTTTTTTCATATTTTCAGCGGTCATTTTAAATGGAAAAATATGAATATTAATCGTAGATTGACCATTTTGTAGCGCCAATTCAGCATACTGATAAATTTCATCCATCACAGCGTCTGTCATTGCATAGCAACCCACAGATTTACAGGCTCCGTGGATCATTAAAAAATCGCCAGTATATCCTTTTGATTTATCATATTGATTAGGAAATCCTAGGTTGATAGCTCGGTAAAATCGACTGTTTGGATTTAATTGTGAGAAATTGACTTGATAAAAACCTTCAGGGCTTTTTAGATCACCTTGAAACTTTTTAGGTCCAAGACCGCCAGAATAGCTACAAATAGGATAAGTACGTACTTTTTTCTAATTGCCCATCTAATTTTTCCGTATAAAGTTCAAGTAAGTTTTTCTTCTTTGAAAATTTGAATATAGATAGGTTGTCCTGTACTTTTTTTTAACAGGTTTCATTAGAAAATTTGAACTGTTTTCGGCGTTAACTAATAAAGGAATTAACATTAATGTTAAAAAAACTGATTAGTTGTTTTGCGTGACTGGTCATGGTTTTAATCAGAAAAATAGCTTAAAATTTGTTGATAAAGTAGATCGTAGATTGCTATGAAGCAATAAATTTGTAAATTAAAATCTGATATGGTTTCTTTTCTTTTACAAAATATTCTGTATGAAATTTAAGCGCCCGTCGAAAAAGATGATA
>NZ_MIIZ01000200.1:0-269 GCF_001743005.1 Shigella sp. FC1967
AAGTTGTGTTGCAACTTCTTTATCTTGAGATTTATATTGAATGTTTTCTAATTCTTGTTCAGAAAGTTCATTAATAGCAGTAGATATTTTTTGTTAATAAAGACATTTTGATTAATAAATGAAATAATATTTTTCACCCGTAGATGTGATTTCTCTACCGATTATTTCTAAAGTTGTGTTGCAACTTCTTTATCTTGAGATTTATATTGAATGTTTTCTAATTCTTGTTCAGAAAGTTCATTAATAGCAGTAGATATTTTTTGTTAATA
>NZ_MIIZ01000201.1:0-269 GCF_001743005.1 Shigella sp. FC1967
TTCGTTGTGGTGCGTAAAATGAAACAGATTGATTGGCTTGATGGTGAAGGTGATGCTTATCAACAGACCCTGAATGGACAGGAGAAGGCATAATGAAAATTCGTTCACAAGTCGGTATGGTACTGAACCTCGACAAATGTATCGGTTGCCATACCTGTTCAGTAACCTGTAAAAATGTTTGGACCAGCCGTGAAGGCGTTGAATATGCATGGTTCAATAACGTCGAAACTAAGCCAGGTACAGGGTATCCCCAAAATTGGGAAGATCAA
>NZ_MIIZ01000202.1:0-269 GCF_001743005.1 Shigella sp. FC1967
CCCGTCCGCCGCTCGTCAGCAAGAAAGCAAGCTTTCTCCTGTTACCGCCCGACTTGCATGTGTTAGGCCTGCCGCCAGCGTTCAATCTGAGCCATGATCAAACTCTTCAATTAAAAGTGTTTGATGCTCAAAGAAAATCGAAAACTTAGCTATTCATAAATGAATTTACTTTTGTTGTTCACTCTTCAAGACTTGATACATCTAATATTTTAGAAGATATCGTCTCTGCGAGTGCCCACACAGATTGTCTGATAATTTGTTAAAGAGCA
>NZ_MIIZ01000203.1:0-268 GCF_001743005.1 Shigella sp. FC1967
CTTGTGTCGGATATTGATTGCCGCATTGATATCTCGGTCATGTTCAACTCCACATTCAGGGCATTGCCAGATACGCTTATGTAGTGGCATTTCTGACATCTTATGACCGCAACAATGACAGGTTTTCGAACTGGCAAACCATTGCTCCAGTTTTACCAGATGGACGCCTTTTTTCTGCGGCTTTATATTCCAGCTTTTGTGATAAAACCATGCCAGCCTGCATCACCGATAGCGCGAGCCAGACAGTGGTTTTTCATCATATTCGCCG
>NZ_MIIZ01000204.1:0-268 GCF_001743005.1 Shigella sp. FC1967
ACACCGAAGGTGTTTTGTCAGAGAGACGAAACGATGAAGTAAGCTTGTTTAAGATTGATAATTACTGGTGACGAGCCGTTGAAGGGTGAGTGACGGGTAATAAAACAGAATTTGCTTGGCGGCCATAGCGCAACGGTCCCACCTGATCCCATGCCGAACTCAGAAGTGAAAACGTTGTAGCGCCGATGGTAGTGTGGGGTCTCCCCATGTGAGAGTAGGGAACTGCCAGGCATTAAATAAGACGAGAAAGCCAACCCAATGGGTTGGC
>NZ_MIIZ01000205.1:0-267 GCF_001743005.1 Shigella sp. FC1967
AGGCGACGTAGGTTGTACTGGTGATTATCCAGATGAAATCCCTGATATATTCATCTTGATCTACTGAGAGAAGGGAGACAAAATCAAATGGCGACGTTTGTAGACTGCCCCGGATGGAGATGAATATCCCTGTTCGGGGTTTTTGCCATTTTGATTAATGCAATATCAAAACTGTGGGTCAGACGTCGGACCTGAATTCAGAACGGTTAAACCAATTTCAACCGACAAGTGTCAGCACTCATTCTGGTCTGAAAATGAAAAATTGGT
>NZ_MIIZ01000206.1:0-267 GCF_001743005.1 Shigella sp. FC1967
ATTGGGGTTGCTGGTTATCGTAAAGAAGAGATTGTCTATCTATCATTAAATGCGTTTGCATAATGTTGGGTGAGGTACCTGGGCGTAATTCAAAGTAAAGACGTGCTTCACCATTCGCAAAAACAACATCCCCCCAGATAGCTGAGTTTATCTAAGGCTTTTAAAAATTCGGGATTAAAGGTTAAGCCTTGGGCATTGGTGGTATCGGGTACCCAATGGGTGCCTTCTTTACGCAACACTCCGTTGAGATGGCTTTCAAGAAAACGC
>NZ_MIIZ01000207.1:0-267 GCF_001743005.1 Shigella sp. FC1967
CGAAACTAAAAGCCCATTTTCCCACGTTTAAAAGTAAGCATGGCAGACAATCTAGCTATCATTGTGTCGGGATCAAAGTCATTGATGGCGCGATAAAAATCCCGAAAATCGCACCGATTGAAGCGCGTTTACATCGTGAAATTACGGGGGCGCTGAAAAGTATCACACTGAGTCGCAGCGCAACCGGAAAATACTATGCGTCACTACTCTGTGATGACGGGGGTAGAAGCACCGGCAAAGCCAACATTGATATCAAATATCACGGGG
>NZ_MIIZ01000208.1:0-266 GCF_001743005.1 Shigella sp. FC1967
CTGTGATGAAGACTACCGTTAATGCTGTTCAGTGTTATTATAGACCTAGAGCTAATTTTTTAGATTTTTTTATATGAAGGGGGTAGCCACATGATTATCGTCACGGGGCGGTGCAGGTTTTTATCGGGCAGCAATATTGTTAAAGCATTAAATGATGAAGGTTATACCTGTGATGAAGACTACCGTTAATGCTGTTCAGTGTTATTATAGACCTAGAGCTAATTTTTTAGATTTTTTTATATGAAGGGGGTAGCCACATGATTATC
>NZ_MIIZ01000209.1:0-266 GCF_001743005.1 Shigella sp. FC1967
ATTTCCAACTGGTCTCTTGCATCTGCCACCAATTGGCGTTCAAGGGTGACGCCATTTACGGTCTTAACAAATTGCTTTGGCTGACGCTTTACCTTTTTTGGTCTGGACACATCAGAGATAACCGTCACCGGCTTCCCACGCAGTTCACGCGGCAACGGTCCACTTAGCCCCAGAACTAAGCGACGAGCGTACTCATGCTCGTATGGTTTCAACCCTCGACCTTCACAGTACATCTCAGTATCCACCAGCAGATCACCGCGCAGCCT
>NZ_MIIZ01000210.1:0-10094 GCF_001743005.1 Shigella sp. FC1967
TCATGCTTACCATGAAAATTATAGCCACCGGTGAAAATATTAGGGCAAGGCAATCCCCGGTAAGAAAGTTGAGCGCCATCTGTACCACCACGAATAGGCACTCACCGCTGCTTCCATACCTTCTAAAGAGATAAATTCATGCTTACCATGAAAATTATAGCCACCGGTGAAAATATTAGGGCAAGGCAATCCCCGGTAAGAAAGTTGAGCGCCATCTGTACCACCACGAATAGGCTTGATATTTGGCTCAATATCACAATCAACCATGGCTTGTTTAGCTATTTCAATGATGTGAGGGAATTGAACAACTTTATCATGCATATTGTAATAGCTATCATCAATCGTTAGCTCAATATAGCAATCAGGATGCAGGCCTTTACCCACTTTCTCCGCAATCGCAATCATATTCTGTTTGCGTTTTTCAAATAAATTACGATTAAAATCACGGATAATATAATGCATTTCCGCTCTTTCTACCGTACCTTTGATACTTTGAAGATGATAAAAACCTTCATAACCGTCAGTATTTTCTGGTGTTTCATCAACAGGTAATTCTTGATGAATGCGCGTAGCTAATCCTAATGCGTTTACCATCACCCCTTTTGCACTGCCTGGGTGAACATTGTTACCAACAATTTTGATATTCACGGATGCCGCATTAAAGTTTTCATACTCCAATTCACCAACACCACCACCATCAACGGTATAAGCCCAACTTGCACCAAATGCTTTTAAATCGACATAATGTGCACCACGGCCAATTTCTTCATCAGGTGTAAATGCAATACGAATATCACCATGAGGTCGATTGGTTTCTTTTAAACGTACCATAGCGGTAATGATCTCGGCGATCCCCGCTTTATCATCAGCACCTAATAACGTTTTACCGTCTGTGGTGATTAATGTTTTACCAATCATTGAATGTAAGATTGGGAACATAACCGGCGATAACACTTCATCACCAATACCTAATGCAATATCACCACCACGATAATCTTCAAGAACTTGTGGTTTTACATGTTTTCCTGAAAAGTCAGGAGATGTATCAAGATGTGAAATAAAGCCAATCACCGGCACTGGCCAAGAAACATTGGATGGTAAACTTGCCATTACACATCCCTTATCACTGAGCGTTACATCGGAAAAACCCAGTTTTTTTAATTCTTGAACCAATGCCTTGGCAAGTTTTAATTGTCCATCACTGCTTGGTGACATTTTTGAAGATGGTTTTGATTGTGTATCAAAATTAATATATTCAAAAAAACGTTCTAATAATTTATCCATTTTGCCCCCTAAAATCTCTCTAAGAACAATAATAGGGAACTCTATAAAATAATTATTGCGTCAAATCAGCTTTAGGATCATTAATTAATTCAAACAATTTATGAACATATTCATCAACGACCTGACTAGCAGGACCATAATGTTTCTCTTCAAACTGGCTTTCAACCAAGCTTGTTCAAGGTTTAATTCAACGGTATGAGCGCCTGTTAATCGAGCTTCATGGACAAAACCCGCCGCTGGGTAAACATTTCCAGATGTCCCGATAGAGATAAAAATATCAGCCTCAGACAAAGCGCGATAAATCTCTTCCATACCAATTGGCATTTCTCCAAACCAGACAATATGCGGTCGTAATGGCGATGGGAATTGACAACAATGACAGCGATCCGTTGTTTCTAAGTCCCCTTTCCACTCAAATACTTGGCGAGATTGGGGACAGCGTACTTTTAGCAATTCACCATGCATATGCAAAATATGTTTACTACCTGCTTTTTCATGCAGGTTATCAATATTTTGCGTAACAAGTAAAAAATTTTCTTTACCTAAACGTTGCTCCAATTTTGCTAATGCATAATGTGCTTCATTAGGTTGGATCGAGGGTTGTTGCAATTGGCGGCGGCGGTCATTGTAAAACTGCTGAACCAATTGGGGATTGCGTTGATAACCTTCAGGTGTTGCAACATCTTCAACGCGATGTTCTTCCCACAATCCATCTTCTGATCGGAATGTTCTAATTCCTGATTCAGCCGAAATGCCAGCCCCTGTTAATACGACAACTTTGGGTAAATTCATTTCATGTTCCGTTTTATGGGTTAGATGAAAATAGCGACAACGTGAATGTTGTCTACGTAAACTTTTAATTTTACGAAACTTCCTAAGCCGACGATGACGAAGTTTAAGTTTCATCATTACAATCCTTGGTTTTCAAGTTTAAATATCGCGTTTCTTTTCTTCACTAGTTTAAGCGTTTTTTTCTTCTTTGTATGCCAATAAACTTATTGTCCACTTAAAATTCTTGCAGGATCTAGTTTAGTGGCTCGACGTGCAGGATACCAACTTGCAATCAGGCTTAAGATCACAGTGGTAATAAATACAGAGAAAACATCAATTAAATGCACTTCTGAAGGTAGAAAATCGACGAAATAAACATCGCCAGACAACACACTATGTCCCGTTAATGATTCAATAATAGATACTAATGGCGTTAAGTTATAAGCAACCAATACACCGAATATCACACCAGCAATACAGCCAATCATGCCAGATAATAAGCCGTACCATAAAAAGATATTACGAATATGACTGTCTCTTGCACCTAACGTTCGCAAGATAGCAATATCACTACTTTTATCTCTTACCGCCATAATCAACGTTGAGACAATATTGAAACAAGCGACACCAATCACTAAGATCATCGATAAATACATAATGCTGCGGATCATCTGAATATCGCTATACATATAGCCATAATCACTTATCCAACTTTTGGCATAAACATACTCTTCGCTATTTAAACCTGCATTATGAATAATTTCATTCGCGAAAAAAGGATCTACTGTTTTCACTTCAATCCCTGTAATGCCATGCCCATAATCCATGTATTGCTGAGCATCAGCTAAAGGAATTAACGCTAATTGATGATCGAGCATACCACTCAGTTTAAATATGCCACTCACTTGTAAGCGAATACGTTTAGGTTGTAAAAGCTTAGTTGGATCATCATTATTAGGGATCAATACGGTGAGCCAATCACCTTGTTTGATCTTTAATGCATCAGCAACACCCTGCCCAATAATAATCTGTTGCTTACCCGCCTTAAAATCTTGCCATGCATTATTTTGTACATATTGAGGTAATAAACTGATATCACCTTGTTTCTCAGGTGAGACTCCCATAACCTGCACCGCTTTTAACTCGGTTCCTTTTTCTAATAATCCAGTGAGTAAAATATAAGGAGCCGCAGCAACAACACCTTGGGTATTTTCAATACGAGGTAATGCTGATTGCCATTGTACAAATGGCTGTTCTACTGAATAAATTTGTCCGTGAGGCACCACAGATAAAATACGATTTTTTAATTCACGTTCAAACCCATTCATCGCACTTAGGCCAATAATTAAAACAGCAACACCAAGCATAATGCCCAGTGTTGAAATAACTGAAATTAAAGAAACCATTCCCGCACGTTTTCGCCCTCTTGAAAAACGTAATGCGGTCACTAATGCAAGTGGCAATTGCGCCATTATTTCACTCCTGAAATTGCGTTTTGTGACTGTAATTGACCATCTTTCATTTCAAGTTGGCGCTGAAAACGAGCTGCCAGTGACAAATCATGCGTTACGACCAGAAAAGCTGTTTGTTTTTCTCTGTTTAATTTAATCAACAAGTCAAAAATCCCTTCTGCATTTTTCTGGTCAAGATTACCCGTTGGTTCATCAGCAAGGACTAATGCGGGATCGTTCACTAATGCTCTCGCAATCGCAACACGTTGTCTTTCACCACCAGAAAGCTCGGAAGGACGGTGATGAGCACGATCTTTTAATCCAACCGCTTCAAGTAAAGACATCGCTTTTTCTTTCGCAACAGAAGCGTTTGCTCCGCCAATCATCAATGGCATAGCAACATTTTCCAGTGCTGTAAAATCAGGTAATAGATGATGAAATTGATAAATAAAACCCAATTGGCTATTACGTAAATCAGCCTTTTCAGAAGAGGATAATTTATTAAGTGATTGGCCTTTAAAAAAGACTTCACCTGATGTTGGAGAATCTAACCCGCCTAGTAAATGTAATAAAGTGCTTTTCCCTGAACCTGAACTTCCCACGATGGCAAGAAAATCGCCCTTATCCATTTTAAAAGAGACGGATTTCAACACTTGTGTAGAAATAGAGCCATCTTGGTATTGTTTACATAGAGCGTGGCAATCCAATAAACCCTCTTTGTTAATTTGTATTTGTTTTTCTGATGTCATTGATTGTTTATTCAAAGAAGAATTACTCATAACGTAGCGCCTCTGCTGGCTGAATTGCCGCGGCCCGCCAAGACGGGTATAAAGTGGATAAAAGGGAAATGATAATAGCGGAGAAACCAATCATAAAAACGCGTCCCCAATCAAGTGTTGCAGGCAATTCAACCCCTTGAGGGATAAGTCCTACCGCAGGCATGATGACATTTAATTGGCTTGAGAGTAATGCCCCTAATAAACCACCCGCTACCGCCCCTAAAATACCAGCCCCCGCACCTTGTAGCATAAAAATAGACATGATCTGAGCGCGTTTTAACCCCATCGTTTGCAAAATAGCAACTTCACCTTGTTTTTCCATGACCAATAAAGAAAGTGAGGTAATAATATTAAAAGCCGCCACGGCTATAATTAAGCTTAATAATAATCCCATCATATTTTTTTCCATTTTAACCGCTTGGAAAAATTCACCTTTACGTTCGCGCCAATCTTTCCAACTTAGATTTTTATCTAAAGATTGTGCACTGTATTTTTCAATATTGAGAGGATCGGTAAAGAAAAGACGCCACCCGGTAATATGACCCGACTGATAACGCATTAAACGAGCAGCATCTTGCTGATTAACTAAGATTTGAGAAGCATCTGCATCACCACCACTTTGGAAAATACCTTTAACGGTAAATAATCGTTGACTAGGTAATCTTCCCATGGGTGTTAATTGGCTAACACTTGGTACAATAAGACGGATGTTATCCCCCACTTTTACTTTTAACTGTTTAGCGAGGCCACTTCCTAAAATCACACCATAGTCTCCCGCTTTCAGCATAGAAAAATCCCCATAACGAATATATTTCGTTAAAGGTTCATCTTGCTCTTTTTCTATTCCCAGCATGACACCAACGCTGATATTGTCTTTACTTTGTAAAACGACATCACCTTCTACTAAAGGGGTAACGTTTATGATACCTTCACGCGTCAGTAATCTTTCAGCTATATTTGGATCTCGGGGTAACTGCCCGTTAGGTGATGTCACGATTGCTTGTGGAATATACGCTAGAATGCTTTGTTGCAATGAACGTTCAAAGCCATTCATGACAGAAGTCACTGTGATCAGTGCTGCTACACCTAACATAATCCCTAAAGCGGATAGCCATGAGACAAAGCGACCGAATTTATCGACCGCACGACCCCGCATATAACGGAGCCCTATATAAAATGAGACAGAATTGTACATGAAATCTGTGCTGTTCCTGTTGCTAATGCGAAGTGTTCAGGGATAATAAAGGGTAGTCTTACTGAATGGAACCACTCTATTCCCAAACTGTGGTTTTTCTTTTATCTTAACCTGCCCGCCAGTTTAAGCTTTAGCCATTATGCTAAAGATGTGTTGGGAGTTAACTACAACAAAGAGTTCACATTACACGCTTATGTCCTCAGAATATCGTTATCAACTTCCTATAAAACAAGGGGATACTCGTCAGCTAGGTCAACTGACTGGTGCCGCTTGTGCTCTAGAATGTGCAGAGATCATCAAACGTCACTCTGGATTAGTCGTTCTTGTTACTCGTGATATGCAAAATGCATTGCGTTTACAAGATGAAATCCGTCAGTTTTGTGATTATCCTGTTGAGACATTATCAGATTGGGAAACGCTGCCATACGACAGTTTTTCACCTCACCAAGAAATTATCTCAAACCGCCTTTCTACGCTATACCGTATTCCATCACTTCTCAAGGGAATTTTAATCTTACCTGTCAATACGTTAATGCAGAAGGTCTGTCCTACGGATTATCTCGCAAGTCATGCGCTGGTAATGCAAAAAGGAGAGGTACTTTCTCGTGATAATTTACGTAAAACATTAGATGAAGCGGGATATCGTCATGTCGAACAAGTATTAGAACATGGTGAATATGCAACGCGTGGCGCCTTATTAGACTTATTTCCTATGGGAAGTGAATTTCCTTATCGTATTGATTTTTTTGATGACGAAATAGATAGTCTACGTACTTTTGATGTCGATACACAGCGAACATTAGCTGAAGTTGATCAAATTAATTTACTGCCTGCCCATGAATTTCCAACTGATGCAAATGCGATAGAAATTTTCCGTAGCCAATGGCGTGAACGGTTTGATGTAAGACGTGATCCTGAACATATTTATCAGCAAGTCAGTAAACACATATTGCCAACGGGCATTGAATATTGGCAACCCCTATTTTTTGAACAGCCTTTATCTAGCTTATTTGCTTATTTCCCTAAAAACACATTAATAGTGACGCAAGATTTACACGATTTTGTGGAAAAATTTTGGCAAGACATTAATCAACGTTTTGAAAGCCGTCGTGTTGATCCTATGCGACCACTATTACCCCCTGATGACATTTGGCTGAATGTTGATAAATTTAATCAAGCATTAAAGCAGTGGCCTCGTATTCAACTTAAAACAGAAACGTTGCCAGAAAAAGCTGGACAGACCAATTTAGGCTATCAACCCCTTCCTGATTTATCGATTAACGCTCAAAGCAAATCACCGTTAGATAACTTACGCCGATTCCAAGAACAATTTTCAGGCAGTATTATTTTCTCAGTGGAAAGTGAAGGACGGCGCGAAACCGTACAAGAGCTTTTATCGCGGATAAAAATAGCCCCCAAACAGATCATTGAATTATCTGACGCTCAAGAGAAAGGTTTTTACTTTATCATTGGCGCTGCTGAACATGGATTTATTGACAGTCATCGTCAATTAGCCATGATCTGTGAAAGTGATATGTTAGGTGAACGTGTTAATCGCCGTCGTCAAGACAATCGTCGTGCGATTAATACAGATACTTTAATTCGCAATCTTGCTGAATTAAATATAGGACAACCCGTTGTTCACCTTCAGCATGGTGTTGGCCGCTATCAAGGAATGACAACACTAGAAGCGGGTGGCGTTAAAGCTGAATACTTGATGTTAAGCTACGCGGGTAATGACAAACTTTATGTGCCTGTTTCATCACTGCATTTAATCAGTCGTTATTCTGGTGGCGCAGATGAAAATGCCCCACTGCATAAATTAGGTGGCGATGCATGGGTAAGAGCCCGCCAAAAAGCCGCCGAAAAAGTGCGTGATGTTGCCGCAGAGTTATTAGATATTTATGCTCAGCGTGAAGTAAAAACAGGCTTTGCCTTTAAAATGGACAAAGAGCAATACCAATCATTCCGCCAAAGTTTTCCTTTTGAAACAACGCCAGATCAAGAAATAGCGATTAATGCTGTACTTAGCGATATGTGCCAAGCCATTTCAATGGATAGACTCGTCTGTGGCGATGTTGGGTTTGGTAAAACAGAAGTTGCGATGCGTGCTGCATTTCTTGCTGTTAATAACAATAAACAAGTCGCCATTTTAGTGCCAACGACCCTATTGGCTCAGCAGCATTTTGATAATTTCCGAGATCGTTTTGCTAATTGGCCCGTTAACATTGAAATGATTTCGCGTTTTCGTAGTGCAAAAGAGCAACAGCAAATCACAGATAAACTGGCTGAAGGAACCGTTGATATTGTGATTGGTACACACAAGCTCCTTCAACCGAATATCCAATGGAAAGATTTAGGGTTATTAATTGTCGATGAAGAGCACCGCTTTGGTGTACGTCACAAAGAGCGCATAAAAGCCATGCGTGCAAATGTTGATATTTTAACGCTAACGGCGACACCGATCCCGCGTACGTTGAATATGGCAATGAGTGGTATGCGTGATCTTTCCATTATTGCAACGCCACCAGCGCGTCGTTTATCCGTAAAAACCTTTGTACGAGAATATGATGACTTAGTGGTACGTGAAGCTATCTTGCGTGAAACATTGCGTGGTGGGCAAGTTTATTACTTGTATAACGATGTTGAAAATATCGAAAAAGCTCGTGAGAGACTAGCGGCACTCGTTCCTGAAGCGCGTATTGGTATTGGTCACGGACAAATGCGTGAACGTGAACTTGAGCGTGTGATGAATGATTTCCATCACCAACGTTTTAATGTATTGCTTTGCACCACCATTATTGAAACAGGTATCGATATACCCAGTGCGAACACTATTATTATTGAACGTGCAGATCACTTTGGTTTAGCGCAATTGCATCAGCTACGTGGTCGAGTAGGTCGCTCTCATCATCAAGCTTATGCTTATTTGTTAACACCACATCCTAAAGCAATGACAAAAGATGCTCATAAACGTTTAGAAGCAATTGCTTCACTGGAAGATTTGGGGGCAGGTTTTGCATTAGCGACTCATGACTTAGAAATTCGAGGCGCGGGTGAATTATTAGGTGAAGAACAAAGCGGTCAAATGAATACAGTCGGCTTCTCACTTTATATGGAATTGTTAGAAAGTGCAGTAGAAGCGCTTAAAGAAGGCCGAGAGCCATCACTTGAAGATCTCACCAATCAACAAACTGAAATTGAATTAAGAATGCCAGTCTTGTTGCCTGATGATTACATTCCTGATGTTAATGTCAGACTTTCATTCTATAAACGAATTGCCAGTGCAATCGACCTAACAGAGCTCAATGATCTAAGAGCAGAATTAATCGATAGATTTGGTAAATTACCTGATGCGGGGCGTTATCTATTGCGCAATGCTGCGATTCGCTTAAGTGCTATGAGTTTAGGGATCACTCGAATTGAAGCCCATGATAAAGGTGGATTTATTGAGTTTAGTGAAAAGAATAAGGTTGATCCGGGATATTTAATCAGCTTACTTCAAAAGCAACCTGCTATTTTCCGTTTAGATGGTCCATCAAAACTGAAATTTATTACTGATTTAACTGAGCGTGAAAAACGACTCACTTTTTATTGATGATATGTTAAGTGCATTTAATGAGCATAAAATAATCACAAAATAACGGTTATTTTATCAACAAAAGGCGTAATTGGAGTCATTTCAATTACGCCTTTCTTTTATGTTAATTGTTATATTGTTGGGTTTACTCTTTACGACAAGGTATTTTTTCATTCATAGAACAATAAGGCTCTTGTTCTAAAATCAGTCTACCATCAGAGTCTAACGCGATAACTTCACCAGGTTTAAACGTGGTTCGCACTTTGCCCGGTGTTCCATCGATAGTGTAAAGTACATCATAACCAACGATCCTACGCTCTTGACGATAAATCGGGATGCACTCTTTAAATTGAGGATAAGGAAAATTAGCTATATTGCTATTGTTGAGTGCTTCAATCATATAAAACACTCGACACTCTTGCTCTGCTGGATGAAATCGTGACAATTTTTCTGGTGTAAAAGGTGTCGGTAAGCCAATTCGGTGACAATACTCTTCTGTCACAAAAACGGTCGATTTAATAGGCGTAGCCGAAACAACATAAGCGTATTGAGGTTGGGGAAATACCCACCTCCATGCAATAAATGAAAGAATTGCTAATGCAATGATTAGTCCTATTAGTGTGCACTTTCTGACATTAACACCCACTTTTACCCCTTTTTATTTGTTTTATCCTTAATTGCCACAGATACGTAATAAAAGCCACCGTTTCGCGCTAACTGGCTAATATATTTAGTATTCAATAAATGAATTCTCTAATCTGATAGCTTAATTCAACATCCATGCTGATTAACATAATAAGTAAACTACGTATTTATGACATGTTAAATACACCACTTATTTCTGTTTTAATTACTTAATTAAAATAAATACTGACTATATTCTTAAGATTTATACATTATATTAAGATAGATCTTAATTTATTAAGCTGAAAAATAACAATCGTTATGCAATTTATAATATATCATTATGATAACACCAAGTTAACAAATGTCGTCTGAAAATAGGAAGTATTTCCTATTTAACTCATATTATA
>NZ_MIIZ01000211.1:0-266 GCF_001743005.1 Shigella sp. FC1967
CGATTTGTTCAACTTTGGTTTTGATAGACATAGTGTTTCTCCTCGTGATGGATAGAGGAGCCCCACCCGCAGGAAAGGCCCCTCCGGATGGGTTAAATTTCCAAGGTCACATCAGTTTTTGCTTTAGCGCAGCAAACCAACACTTCCCCTTCTTTGACAAATGCGACGGGGATCTCGTCATAGGCCACTTGACCTTTGAGAAGACGAACCCGGCACATGCCACAAAAGCCACTGCGACAATGCGTTTCAACAGTGAGGCCTTTATT
>NZ_MIIZ01000212.1:0-266 GCF_001743005.1 Shigella sp. FC1967
CTCCGTTGTTCAACGCGACATAAAGCCGTCTCGCCCCGTTGGTGACGCGGATGCCTTTCTGGTCGAGTTGTTCAAGCATTTCTTCGTAGGTAATTTTTTCGTCCATCAGTTCTCCTCAGCAAGGATCTCGTCGATGAGGTTCTTTTGCTATCAATCTGGCACCCAAAGGGACAGCCAGGCTATCAATTCTGCCTCTTTCATGGGCAACAATGAGTTGCGCCTTCCAAGCTATCCCGGAAAGAGAAGCATCAGGTTCTTTACCTGAG
>NZ_MIIZ01000213.1:0-265 GCF_001743005.1 Shigella sp. FC1967
AATATGGCTGAGTTTGTATTCTCTTTTTGCTCTAATTGATGTTTTATTTCATTCAGTTGATGAGTATGCTGTGCATGCACCTCTTCAATTAATTTGCTGAATATCGTGTTTTTTTTTTGCGCATAAAGATGATTAAGATCATGAATTTCTATTGAAAATGCTTCTAAATATGGCTGAGTTTGTATTCTCTTTTTGCTCTAATTGATGTTTTATTTCATTCAGTTGATGAGTATGCTGTGCATGCACCTCTTCAATTAATTTGCTG
>NZ_MIIZ01000214.1:0-265 GCF_001743005.1 Shigella sp. FC1967
GTTCCACCTTCGACCATGCCGATGCCCCCCTTTGGCGAGGGTGTCATTTATCGCATCCGCCAAGATGAGCTGCTCCTTTCTTGGCCTCATCGCAAGGGGATTCAGATAGACGTCCATCATGTGCTCACTTTCTTCCGAGGTAAGCTGGTGATTGACGTAGAGCTCCTTTTCGATCCCAGCGCTCAAAATATAAAAAAGCAGTAGCCCCTCAGGCTGTTTATGCTCTCGCATCAGCGTTCTTATTTTGGCGCTGACTTGCTGGGGG
>NZ_MIIZ01000215.1:0-265 GCF_001743005.1 Shigella sp. FC1967
AGTCATGAATCACAAAGTGGTAAGCGCCCTCCCGAAGGTTAAGCTACCTACTTCTTTGCAACCCACTCCCATGGTGTGACGGGCGGTGTGTACAAGGCCCGGGAACGTATTCACCGTAGCATTCTGATCTACGATTACTAGCGATTCCGACTTCATGGAGTCGAGTTGCAGACTCCAATCCGGACTACGACAGACTTTATGAGTTCCGCTTGCTCTCGCGAGGTCGCTTCTCTTTGTATCTGCCATTGTAGCACGTGTGTAGCCC
>NZ_MIIZ01000216.1:0-265 GCF_001743005.1 Shigella sp. FC1967
CGTCTGACCACCACATTTTTGAGCGACCAAATACAGGGGCGAAAAAAGGGGGTGGTCAGACGAACGCAGTGAGTTTGACGGGCTTGGGTGAATGGTTTTTTCTCAGGCGTCCAGCCGAAGAAAATAGCCAGAGGGCGGAGCCTTATGTCATTCATTTTCGTCCAGAAAATGAGTGGCATTGATACTGAAAGTATCATGGGGTGCAAGTTAGTAAAACTATGATTCTACCCATTATTTCACCCGTTATTCTGCCCGTTATACCTAA
>NZ_MIIZ01000217.1:0-264 GCF_001743005.1 Shigella sp. FC1967
GAGATTCAATAATCTCAAACAGGCTCATTTGCGGCGAGTCTTTGATTACGTCGAGTTTCTCCAGGTCTTTTGTCTTTGGTTCTCTTGCTCATGATTGTTCCGTCGATACTTTCTAGCTGGTGGTCCATGCCGCCAGCAGTGTCAAAACTCCCGCTGCTACCGTTGCTGAAAACACTAGCTGGTAGATGCGACGCTTAGCCCCCGCAGTGCTGCTCATGAAGCGCAGGGCTGCCGCTTCATACCGGAAATGGGCGAACTCACCCC
>NZ_MIIZ01000218.1:0-264 GCF_001743005.1 Shigella sp. FC1967
GGGAGAACACCAGCCTCTTTCGAACCTTCTATTGATTATGTTGTGACAAAAATTCCTCGTTTTAACTTTGAAAAAATTTGCAGGGACAAATGACCGATTAACCACGCAAATGAAATCTGTTGGCGAAGTGATGGCAATAGGTAGAACACAACAAGAATCCTTACAAAAAAGCGTTACGAGGTCTTGAAGTTGGGGCGACAGGATTCGATCCTAAAGTTGATTTAGATGACCCTGAAGCATTAACAAAAATTCGTCGTGAACTAA
>NZ_MIIZ01000219.1:0-263 GCF_001743005.1 Shigella sp. FC1967
ATTGATTGTGCTTCAATTTTGGTAATTGCCGCAGAAAGTGCAGCTACATCAATTTTATCGGGATTGATTGAATCAAGTGTATTCGTTACTGTATCCAATAATCAGTGCCTTTCATATTTTCTTTATTCATCAATGCTTCATTACCAAATAATTTTTCTAATTCAATTGATTGTGCTTCAATTTTGGTAATTGCCGCAGAAAGTGCAGCTACATCAATTTTATCGGGATTGATTGAATCAAGTGTATTCGTTACTGTATCCAAT
>NZ_MIIZ01000220.1:0-263 GCF_001743005.1 Shigella sp. FC1967
CCACTTTTTAACGGCGGTGACGGTACTGACCAGCATGGATCAATCTGATTTAATTGAATTGGGAATAACATTGACACCTGCAGAACAGGCAGAACGTTTTAGCGTTACTGACAAAATCTTGTGGTCTTGATGGTGTCGTCTGCTCTGCACATGAAGCAACGCGTTTTTAAACAGGTTTGTGGTGACGATTTCTTATTAGTCACGCCGGGGATCCGTCCAGCAGGAAGTGATGTTGGCGATCAGCGTCGCGTAATGACACCAGA
>NZ_MIIZ01000221.1:0-10079 GCF_001743005.1 Shigella sp. FC1967
CCTATCTTATAAAAGAGAAATTAAAACTTACTTGTTGTGCAATCACTTCACTCTTTTTTTTAATAAAGAGTGAAGTGATTATTAAAATATAAAATTGATAATTAAGCTATACGCTCAATTTTAGCAGGTAAACCTTGACGAACAGATGCACCTGATACCCAATCTAACCATGTATTAGTGATTTGACGTGTTGGATCAGCAAACCCTAAATCATTAAGGTTGATACCACTGCCAATACCTTTATCCATCGGTAATGGTTGTTCATCTAAGTAATGCTGACGAGAGCCTAACTCTTTATGCCCATAACCATGTTCAATCGCTAAAACGCCCGGCATGACGCCATCGAGTAAACTAATCTCTGCTTCAACTTGTCCACCTGGTGTAACAATGCGAACTTTATCACCATGATTAACACCCCATTTTTTACCATCCTGGGGATTAATTGCGACTAAATTACTCGGTTTGACCATTCTTAAACGCTGGATCATACCTGTTGAACTACTCACCACATGAGACTTAAAGGACATTAATTTTAGTGGCCACTGCTCTTCAGGATAGTGCTGATGAATATCACTGCCATCTGATAAACGTGGTGGATAATAAGTCGGGCAACCACTATAACGTTCACCCGTTATTGCATGATGATTCTTCGCGACTTGTTCATTCCAAATCTGTAATGGTTTTTTCCACTGTGGACCCGTTTCATCACCATTCCATGCTTTGTCATAAGGAGCAAAACGACCGCCTCGTGTATAGATATATGCAACCTGAAGAACTTCGTCATTTTTTAACGTTGACGTTATCGTTGGTAAAATACGATCTACACCACTCAATAAAATATCTTCATGAGTTGCGGGGGCAACCGGTTTCTCACCCATAAATGCCATATTGGCGGCAACTCGTAAATAATAGTCTTCTGCACTATTGATGGGATAGAAATTACCTTCCATGTCTTCAATTGCTTTCTCACCAAAACCAGGTAAATCTAAAGCTTTGGCAACAGCGATACAGAATGTTTCCATTGAAATGGGCTGCCCCTCTGCTGTTTTTGCAACACGAGGTTCAATAATCGGCCAACGCGCTGTGCTCGCTTTAGTTTGAACGCCAGACCAAGGCGCACTAAATCCCCAGCTTTCAAAGTTATGCGTATCTGGAACAATATAATCTGCCAGCGCTGTTGTCTCATTCATAAAAGCATCAATACCAATAATCAAGGGGAGATGCTTCGGATCTTTCAAGCGTTCTTCCATCACTTGACGAATACCCGCAATCCCATACACAGGATTGGTCATATTCGTTATCCATGCTTTTAATGAATAAGGATAACCTGCTAATGCAGAGCCTAGCTGTTCGGTTAATTGTCCCGCAGCAAATGGATACCAAGGTGCTTTTGCTGGGTATGGAGATCCCCCTTTCTCTACACGCTCACGGTACTCATCAGATTTTTCATAGGCGACTTTACTGCGTGATAACACCATACCTTTTGGTTTAACTTTACCTTTAAAGCTATCCATTTTGTAACATGGACCATCAGTTGCACCATTAAACTTACCGCCGCCAACAGAAACGCCACCTTTAAGGTTTAAGTTACCAATGAGCGCATTAAGCATAATGACGCTCCACGCTGTATAAAAACCATTACCACTCATCATCCCGCCATGAGAGATCACCGCGGCTTTTCGACCATAAGCAGTAAATTCACGACCTAATGCAACAATTGTTGTTTCGGGTACTTTACAGCGCTCACTATATTCTGCCAGTGTCATACGTTTAGCGGCTTCATCGAGTAATTGGAAGCTCGATTTTACGGTAACTTCAACACCTGTTTTTAATGTAATTTTATGTGTTGCAAACAATTCAGCACGATCAACTTTTGTTGCTGGTGTTAATTCACCATCAAGTGAGAGAACCAAGTTGACTTCTTCCCCCTCAGCAACATCATTCAAATGTGCAGTAGTCAGCATTTGTCCTGACAGTGGATGTTTTTCATCACAGATCACAAGGTGAGTTGCATTCGTCCAGCTCTTCTCACCCACATTTTTCATTGAAACTTCGCTCGGTACTGACAAATATTCTGCATTGTAGCGATTGTTTTCAATGATCCAGCGGATCATTCCCATCACTAAAGCAGCATCCGTTCCTGGTTGAACCGGAACCCAATGCCCATGATCGTTAGCTAATGTCGTTGTTAAAGGCAAAGCAGGAGCAACAACCACATAATTAAACGAGTCACGAATTCGTGCATTAGCTAACTGACGACCTTGACGCTTAAATGGGTTACCTGATTGTGCTGGCGAGGTTCCTAAGAACAGAGCAAATTCAACATGATCCCAGTCTGGCTTAACGTGAGCATTTTTATCTAAATCATTCATTAACGCACCCGAGCCAGCACGGTACGCCAATCCACAATAAGAACCATGAGCACCAAAGTTTTTACTACCAAATGCGTTTTGAGCAAAGCGACGAATAAACGTATCACGACCATCATCACCGGCATTTGTCACCAGTAATTGATTCGCTTTAGGGCCTAAAGATGGCTGCTTTGGATCGATTAACGTGTCTAAATCGCGAATGGCTCGCAAACCATCAACATGACCTTCACCAAAAAGATCACCACCTTCAACAACTTCTTGGATCAACTGCTCAAAACTAATGCGTTTCCATTTCCCTTCACCGCGTTTACCCACACGTTTCATTGGTTCAAGAATACGAGTTGGACTATCAAGCTTTCCATCATGGTTGCACCACGAGCACAAGCCGTAGAGCGGTTTTCTAAACCACTCTCTCCTCCCATTTTTTCCAAATGCCTCTTTAATTGGCATGTTATAGCTAAAATGATGATCATGAGAAAGTGGGTGATAAGGATTACCAGCAATACGTAATACTTTATTATTTGCTCTATCAACACGGGCACGAACACCGCATTGTGTCCAGCACCCAAAACATTGCGTCATACAAACAGCTTGATCAGTATTCGGTTGCCATTTTGCGTCTTTTACAACTTTGCCTTCAGGTAATAAAGAATTTCCGTTGATCCGATCCAGTGTGACTTTGCCTGATGTGCCATCAACTAAACCATCTATGGCACGTTTAGCAACATCACGGTAACTGGCAGCAAATGCGGCAATACCACCGATAACTAATCCACCTTTAAGCCATTGACGTCTTGTAAACTTAGCCATGCTGTACTCTCCTGACAACCCAACGAATACTTTCTCTAAATAAAATGATTAACGCTATCCACAATCCAAATGTACCGATAATTCCCATCAATCCATCATTACCTAGCGGAAATTCATAAGGGTTTGTAATTATGTTATATTTAGGAATATATTGAGCACCTATCAACATCAACCAGCGTAATACCCACGCAAGTCCCATTGATACAAATGCCATGATGGTAATAAACGCAACCGAGCGTGCTTGTTTTGCCATCAAAAGTCCCATCGCGACAGAGATACCCCATAGTGCGATAACACCAATGGCACTCCACCAGCCAAGACTTCCCATTGCTAATTGTTCTCTAATTGCCTGGCCTGAAATTGTATCGCCAGCAACCCAAAAGCCCGTACAGACTGCTAATAACATGAGTGAACTCACAAACCACATAGCTAATTCACGCTGATGTACAGGCTCACGACGTGTTCCTAATGCAAGTAATGTTGGGAGTACTTGCATTGCACTAAAGAACAGTAGTATTGGTAACCAGTAGGTATACAACACAGGTCTTGCTTTTAAGATAGAGGCTTCGCGACCTGTATATAACAGCAAACCAATCGCCGTTAATGAACATGCTAATGCTACCCAACGCGTTAATTTATATTCACGCTTCCATACTAAGCGAACGACCATCGCTGCAAAGTAAAGTAGACTAAATGCTGAGAATAACGGCAATAACAGTGAGCCCCATGCCATCCATGACCACGGTGTTGGATAAGCATAAAAATGCCACACGCGTGCTGTTTGGTGTAAATCAGCGGTTAAAGCTAGAGGGGCTGTAATACCGGCTGTTACTGCAATAAATACAGCAACCGCTTCTAAACGTTGATTACCTGCACTGCCTTTCCAGCATTGCCAACACGCATAAAGTGTTGCGCAACAAGCAATACCGATGAAGAAGAAATATTGTACAGCCCAAGGTAACCAAAAATATTCTTGAGGGATCGCGATCACTTCTTGAATTTGAGAAACTTGCGGGATCATGAGTGAACCTCCTGCTGCCATAATGCGGGTTGTCCTTGACCAGCTAACGGTTGTACAAATGCATCATCGAGACCAAGATAGAAAACTTGTGGCAACGTGCCGCTTTCTGGTTTTAATACTTTCAGCTCTTTTTCATGTGTATGCAGCATTTTGCTGATCGTACTATTAGGATCTTTCATATCGCCGATAATACGCGCACCACCGACACAAGATTCAACACACGCAGGCAGTAATCCAACTTCGAGGCGATGAGCACAGAAAGTGCATTTATCTGCGGTTTGTGTTGAGTGATTAATAAAACGTGCATCATAAGGACATGCTTGAACACAATAAGCACAGCCAACACAACGTTCATTATCAACAACGACAATACCGTCTTTACGCTGGAAAGTTGCTTGAACAGGGCAAACAGGTACACAAGGAGGTTCATCACAGTGGTTACACAATCTAGGTAGTAAGACGTTGGTTATCCCTTCTTGCCCCTTGATAGCAACCTGATATTGGTTTACTGTCGTCCTAAATTGTCCTTGAGGTGTCTGATTTTCAATATTACAGCTTACTGTGCAGGACTGGCATCCTACACAACGGCGTAAATCAATCAGCATTCCGTAGCGTTTATCTTCTGAGCCCTCACGACGCTCAGGTGATAATTTAATGCCGGCTTCAGCTAAAGGAACCAGTGAAGCACCCGCAGTAAGGACCCCTAATTGTTGTAAAAATTTTCGTTTTCCAAGATCCATATTTGTCTCCAGCATCACTCAATAACACAATCTCACTATGAGTGAAGGAAATAGAAATTAAAAAGTATGTGTTTTGTTATAAGTGCATTGTAAAAATTACTGGAGACGGCACCTATTGTGGTTTACCACATACCCAGTACGAACTTGATCCAAGACAATATTTAACATTAGATATTTATGACGATAAAACAGATAATTGGGATAAGAAACGCGGTAAGTATTGGGTTATTACTGCTCTTTTTTGTACTTCCTCTGCAAGCCACCGCAAAAGAGTGGACCATCGGTGTTTTAGCACTACGAGGTGATGCATCCACACTAAGACACTGGCATCCACTTATTGACACATTAAATGAACAATTTCCTTCAGAAAACTTTGTATTAATGCCGTTAAACCTAGAAGAGATGAAATTAGCGGTGGCGAAGAAAAATGTTGATTTCTTACTCACAAATCCTGCGCAATTTGTTCAATTAGATAATGCCTATCCATTACGTTGGTTGCTTTCCTTACGCTCTGGTTATGAGCCTGATAACACGACACGAAATGTCATTGGCAGCCTAATTCTTGTCCGTCACGATAGCTCAATTACTTCTGCCCATGAATTAATTGGAAAACGTGTTGGTGCCATCGCACCTGATGCTTTTGGTGGTTATCTTTTAGGTTACAAAGCGCTACGGGAAGAAGGTATTGATCCTGATAAAGATTTCACATTGCGTTTCACTGGGTTTCCCGCTGACGCTTTACTTTATCTCTTACGAGATAAAGATATTAATGCGGCAATTATTCCCGTCTGTTTACTGGAAAATATGGATCATGAAGGGCTTATTCGTAAAAGTGATTACCGCCCCGTGATTTCCTATCAAACCAATACGCCTTGTTTAACCAGTACGCCGCTCTATCCTAATTGGTCATTTGCAGCGCTAGATACCGTTCCTGATGAACTTGTCGATAAAGTCACACGCGTTTTACTCACTGATGACAGTAAACCGATGAAATGGGGAGCCCCAGCTTCGCATACACAAGTTGAAAACCTATTAAGAGAAGTCAACCAACATCCTCGACAAAGGCAGCTTTGGCAAGATGCGCAAAGTTGGGCTATTCAGCACCAATTTATTATTGGTCTTTCATTGGCGGCTATCCTTTTTCTTATCCTAAACCAAGTCTGGATCAGCTATTTAGTTAGGCGTCGTAGTCGCCAACTGGAACATGCTCACAATCGATTAAGACAGCAAAAGGAAGAGTTAGAACACGCGCAACGTTTAAATATATTAGGAGAAATGGCATCCGGTTTTGCTCATGAACTTAATCAGCCACTTTCGGCAATTAAAAGTTATGCACAAGGGAGCGTTATTCGCCTTAAAAAAGAGAATGAATTGCATCCATTACTACCTGCATTACAACAAATAGATAAGCAAGCACAACGCGGTGCTGATATTATTCGAAATCTACGTTTATGGGTTGGAAAACAAACACCTAATACTGATACCATTTTGCTTTCCCATCAAAATATTGCGGAATGTATCCAACATATCTGGACGCTTTTACGCGTAGAAGATAAATATCCACAGGTTTCACTTATCACCCATATTGATGAACATGATACCCTATGTTTACCCGAAACATTATTAGAGCAAATTTTATCGAATTTAATCACTAACAGTCTTCAAGCTGGCGCTAACGTACTAAAAATCAGCACCCATAAAGCACCTGATAGGTTGCTTATTGTCATTGAAGATGATGCGGGTGGAATGAGCCACAGCCAACTTGAACAGCCTTTTTCCCCATTCCAAACAACAAAAACGGAAGGACTTGGATTAGGTTTGGTGATTTGCCAACGTTTATTGCTTTCTCAAGGTGCTGAAATTCATATTGAGAACCAGAAGAATGAACAACATAAAGTTGGAATAAAAATCACACTTATTTTCCCTAAAAAAAATAAATAATGGAGAAAAAATGCCAACAATTCATCTAGTTGATGATGATCTTGCTGTCACTGATGCTTGTCAGTTTTTATTAGAAAGCCTAGGTTATTCAGCCCATGTCTGGAATGATAGCGAGTTCTTTATCAACAACGTCAATCTCTATCAGAGAGGGGTTGTATTATTAGATATGAGGATGCCAAAACCCGATGGTAGACAAGTTCACCAGCATTTAATTGATAAGCACAGTACTCTTTCTGTGATTTTTTTAACCGGTCATGGCGATATCCCCATGGCCGTTGAAGAGATCAAAAAAGGCGCTATCGACTTTCTGCAAAAACCCGTTGATAGCAATGCGTTGTTATCTGCTTTAGATGCAGCATTTATTGAAACCAATACCCGTTTTACCGCACATGATATTCGCCGCCGTTATGCTTCATTAACCCCAAGAGAAAAAGACATTGCTTATTATGTTATTCAAGGATTAATGAACCGCGAAATTGCAGAAGTTGCTTGTGTTTCAATAAGAACCGTCGAAGTGCATCGAGCAAAAGTAATGGACAAAATGGCAGCTAAAAATATTGCCGAATTGGTGACTGCATTACAAGGCATTGAAATAATTTCACCTAATTTATGACAAAATTTCTTATCTGCGTTAAAAAAGTGTCACAATATACGATATTCATTGGAAAAATAGTAAATAGATAGGCTTATGATAAAGTCACCTCCATTTAAAAAATCATTTTTGCAGCCTAAATATTGGCTGACTTGGTTCGGGATCGGATTGCTCTATATCCTAGTTCTCCTTCCTTATCCTGTCATTTATTGGCTGGGCACACGCCTAGGTCGTTTTTCGAAACTTTTTTTAAAAAAACGGGTTCAAATAGCAGAACGTAATATTGAGCTCTGCTTTCCACAGATGCCCAAAAGTGAGCGAGAAGCCCTAGTTAATAAAAATTTTGAATCGGTTGGTATGGGATTATTCGAAACTGGTATGGCGTGGTTTTGGCCAGATTGGCGTGTCAAACGTTGGTTTAAAGTCAGCGGGATTGAAAATGTTTCAAAAGTGCATGAAACTGGGAAAGGCATCTTACTTATTGGGATCCATTTTCTCACGCTTGAACTGGGTGCACGTATTTTTGGTATTTATACCCCAGGAGTGGGTGTTTACCGCCCTAACGATAACCCCGTTATGGACTGGCTACAAACATGGGGCCGATTACGTTCTAATAAATTTATGCTCGACAGAAAAGATGTCAAAGGCATGATCCGTAGTTTAAAAGCAGGTGAAATTATTTGGTATGCACCTGACCATGATTATGGCCCACGTAAAAGTGTTTTTGTGCCTTTGTTTGCGGTTGATAAAGCGGCAACAACAACAGGAACTTATATTCTGGCAAAAACCAGCCATCCTGCATTAATTCCATTTACCCCAAAACGTTTACCTGAAGCCAAGGGGTATGAGTTAATTATCTCACCACCTGTTGCTGACTTTCCTATCGATAATGAGGAAAATGCCGCTAAAGCGATGAATAAAGTCGTTGAACAAGAGATTTTACGCGCACCAGATCAATATATGTGGTTGCATCGTCGCTTTAAAACTCGCCCAGAAGGTGATGCTTCTTTATATAACGAAATAAAAAAAGTACACTAATCACAAAGTGGCTGTTTTATTCCCAAACAGCCACTTTAGCATATTGCAATACACTGAAATAAAAATAATAAAATCAATAATGACACAAGCTGTAAACTCCTGCAAAACACATTATAAGAGCAAGACCTATCGCACTTATTCTGTATCATGGCTATATTCTTATTCATCTTAAAATAAGAAAACCGACCTGTTGTTGCCACATTCAACATCGCTACGGTTATTTTCAGTCTATTTTCTTGGTTTGTTCTCTCGTTCTCGGCTAAAGGAGTCACATGGATCTCAAGCCCCGAAATAATTCTTGGAAACGTAATCTCTATATTGTCTGGTTTGGTTGTTTTCTAACTGGTGCTGGTTTTAGCCTGATCATGCCTTTTCTTCCACTCTATGTAGAAGAGCTTGGTATAACCGATCACGAAGAGCTTAATCTTTGGACCGGTGTTGCATTTAGTATTACCTTCCTTTTTTCTGCCATTGCAGCGCCTTTTTGGGGAAAATTATCAGATAGAAAAGGACGAAAATTAATGCTGTTACGTTCTGCCCTGGGTATGGCGATTGTGATGGTATTAATTGGGTTTGCTCAAAATATATGGCAATTATTAGTACTGCGAGCCTTGCTTGGTGTATTAGGTGGCTTTGTTCCGAATGCAAATGCGTTAATTGCCACTCAGGTTCCAGTTAAAAAGAGTGGTTGGGCATTAGGTACACTTTCAACGGGTGCTGTAAGTGGCGCATTAATAGGTCCTTTAATTGGTGGTATGCTTGCCGATCTCTATGGTTTACGGCCTGTCTTTTTTATTACGTCTGCTGTTTTATTTATTTGCTTTTTAGTCACCCTCTTTTTTGTAAGTGAAAACTTCACACCTGTTTCTAAAAAAGACGCGCTCACCACAAAACAGGTCTTTTCATCACTTAAAAATAAAAGACTCGTTGTATGCCTATTTTTCACCACGATGATCATTCAAGTAGCAACTGGCTCTGTTACACCTATTTTGACACTTTATATTCGTGAATTAACAGGTTCAGTCAGCAATCTTGCCTTTATCAGTGGTGTTGTTGCCTCCGTACCCGGTATTGCCGCACTAATTAGCGCACCTCGTTTTGGCAAATTAGGTGACCGAATCGGCCCCGATAAAGTCCTTCTGTTTACCCTCGGGCTCTCTATTTTTATGCTCATTCCAATGGCGCTGGTCAGTAACTATTGGGAACTTGGGACACTACGTTTTTTACTTGGTGCAGTAAATGCCGCCATGTTGCCTGCGGTACAAACGCTTATTCTCTATAACATTACCCCTGCTATTGCGGGTCGAATTTTCAGCTATAACCAAGCACTCAGAGATGTTGGAAATGTTACAGGACCGTTAATGGGGGCTTTTGTTGCTGCAAGCTATGGATTTAGAGCTGTTTTTTTATTTCACCGCAGCCGTCGTCTTTTTTTAATTTAATTTATTCTTGGCTAAGCTTTAGAACACCACAAGAAAAGTAGTCAAAAAAATCGACAAATAAGATCAGTTAATCGTTTTTTTTTCTTTCAAAAAATTTACACTTTTACATTTTAAAGGCTCAAT